>DATDTH010000081.1:0-4268 GCA_035290985.1 Pseudomonas sp.
CTCGACAGCCTGCTGGTGGACAGCTGGGGCCGGGTGCAGGAATTCGTCGAGGCGCTCAACGGCCTGGGCGCCCAGCGCGGCCAGCTGCTGACCATTCGCGACTACCGCTATATCGATACGCTGCGCATCGATGCCATGGAGGCCGAGCTGCTGGCCGCCCAGGAGCGGGTGGCCACCGCCACTTCGGCCTTTCTCGCCAGCGCCGCGGCGCTGCAGCCCTATGTCGACAGCCTGCAGTTGCTGGACGTCCAGGCACAGAAGGCGCAGAGCGTGGCGCAACTGGCCGAGCCGCTGGCGGCCCTGCAGACCATGGCCGCCGACCTGGACCTGCTGTCGGGCCTGATGGCCTCGTTGCGCATCGAGGATGCCACCCAGCGCACCGAAATCGTCGAGGCGATTTCCGAAGTCTATGCGCGCCTCAACCAGACCAAGGCCCGTGCCGAGCAACGGCGCAAGGGCCTGGGTTCGGCCGAGACCGTGGCGCAGTTCGGTGCCCAGTTCAAGCTGTTCGGCCAGGGCATCACCCAGGCCTTAGGCCAGGCCCAGGACCCGGAGCGCTGCGACGAGCAGCTGTCGCGCCTGCTGGTGCAGCTCGAGGAACTGGAAAGCCAGTTCGGCGACCAGGAGCAGTTTCTCGGCGACATCCTGGCCAAGCGCGAGGCGCTGCTGGAAACCTTCGAGGCGCATCGCCAGGGCCTGCTCGACGAGCGCCAGCGCAAGGCCCAGGGCCTGCTGGATGCCGCCCGGCGGATTCTCGACAGCCTGGGCCGGCGCACCGCGCGCCTGTCCCAGCCGGAAGAGCTTAACGCTTTCTTTGCCGCCGACCCGCTGATCCTCAAGCTGCGCGAGCTGGCCGAGCGCCTGCGCGGGCTCAAGGACAGCGTCAAGGCCGACGACCTCGACGCACGCCTCAAGGGCGCCCGCGATCAGGCGGTGCGCGCCCTGCGTGACAAGCGCGAGCTGTTCGAGGAGGGCGGCAACGTCATCAAGCTGGGGCCACGGCACCGCTTCAGCGTCAACACCCAGGAGCTGGACCTGACCCTGATGCCGCGCGGCGATCAGCTCTACCTGCACCTGACCGGCACCGAGTACCTCGAACCCCTGCGCAATGCCGAGCTGGAGGCCCTGCGCGATTATTGGCAGGCGGCGCTGGAGTCCGAATCACCGAGCCTGTACCGCGCCGAATACCTGGCCGGCGAAGTGCTGGCGGCGGCCGATGCCCGCCGCGAGGGCCTGGACCTGGACCAGCTGAAACTGCAGCTGGCCCAACCCGAGACGCTGCTCAAGACCCTGCGTGACTTCGCCGCGCCGCGCTACAAGGACGGCTACGAAAAGGGTATCCACGATCACGACGCCGCGTTGATTCTCGGCCAACTGCTGCCGTTGCGCGAAAGTGCCGGACTGCTGGTGTTCGGGGCCCTGCCGCGTGGGGTGGCGGCCCTGTGCTGGAGCCGCCTGCAGGCCCGCGAGGATGCCGGCCAATGGCCCGAGCGCGCGCGCACCAGCCAGCATATCCAGCAACTGTTCGGCCGCCGCGACGGGCTGCTGCAGCTCCAGGCGGAAATCGCCGACGCCCTGGCCGCCTATACCCTGGAGCAGTGCCTGGCGGTAACGCCCGCGGTGCTGAACGAGGCGGCCGAGTACCTGGTGCAGGCCCTGGCCGCCGAGCGCATCGAGTTGGTGTTCAGCAAATACGCCCGGCAACTGCTGGCCGAGCTGCAAAGCCGCCTGCAGGCGGCGCGCATGTGGGACGGCTACCAGCAGACCCTGGCGCGTCTGCAGGAGCGTCCGGCGGCGCAGTGGGCCCTGGTCGACAACTGGCTGCAAGGCCTGTGCGCCGAAGGCGAGGCGGCGCCACTGGCGGCCTATATTCCCGAAGCCGTGGCCCTGGCCCTGCTCGCTGAGGACGTGCCCAGGCGCATCAGCGAGGTGGAGTTGCGATTCAGCGTCGACGCGCTGATGGGCGAGCACCCGCGTATCCACGAGCGTGGGCTGCAGTTGGCGGTGGACGACTGCTTCGCCCGCCTGCGCCTGCACCGCGAGCAGTTCCTGCCCGGGCTGCAGCGTTACCAGGCGCTGCGCCAGGACGTGCTGGCCCGCGAGCGCGGGGCGCTGCGGCTGTCGGAATTCAAGCCGCGCCCGCTCAGCTCTTTCGTGCGCAACAAGCTGATCAACGACGTCTACCTCGGCGTGATCGGCGACAACCTGGCCAAGCAGATGGGCACCGCCGGGGAGAACAAGCGGACCGACCTGATGGGCCTGCTGATGTTGATCTCGCCGCCCGGCTACGGCAAGACCACCCTGATGGAGTACGTGGCCCATCGCCTGGGCCTGATCTTCATGAAGATCAACGGCCCGGCCCTGGGCCACGAAGTGCGTTCCCTGGACCCGGCCCAGGCGCCGGATGCCACTTCGCGCCAGGAGCTGGAAAAGCTCGGCCTGGCCCTGGAAATGGGCAACAACGTGATGCTCTATGTCGACGACATCCAGCACACCCACCCCGAATTCCTGCAGAAATTCATCTCGCTGTGCGACGGCACCCGGCGGATCGAAGGCGTGTGGAAGGGCCGTACCCGCACCTACGACATGCGCGGCAAGAAGTTCTGCGTGATCATGTCCGGCAACCCCTACACCGAGTCCGGCGAGGTGTTCCGGATTCCCGACATGCTGGCCAACCGCGCCGATATCTACAACCTGGGCGACACCCTGGGCGGCATGCAGGAGGCGTTCGCGCTCTCCTATATCGAGAACGGCCTGACCTCCAACCCGGTACTGGCGCCTCTGGCCACCCGCGATATGGGCGATCTCTACCGCTTCGTCGCCAAGGCCCAGGGGCAAGCCTTTTCCAGCAACGAGCTGAGCCACAGCTACAGCGGGGCTGAGATCAACGAGATTGTCACCACCCTGCAGCGCCTGATGCAGGTGCGCGATGTGGTGCTGCGGGTCAACCAGCAGTACATCGCCAGCGCCGCCCAGGCCGACCAGTACCGCAGCGAGCCGCCGTTCCGCCTGCAAGGCAGCTACCGCAACATGAACAAGATGGCCGAAAAGATTTCCGCGGTGATGAACGAGAGCGAGCTGCTGCAGCTGATCGCCGATCACTACCAGGGCGAGTCGCAGTTGCTGACCACCGGCGCCGAGGAGAACCTGCTCAAGCTGGCCGAGTTACGGGGCAATCAAACGGCGGAACAGGCGGCGCGCTGGGCGCAGATCAAGCGCGACTTCCAGCGCAACAAGGCCATGGGCGGCAGCGAGACCGACATGGGCGGGCGCATCGTGGCGCAGCTCAACGACCTGGTGGAAAGCGTGCGCCGGCTCGGTGATGAACCGGATGCGCCACCGGTGGCCCAGGCGGTGCCCTGGGAGGCCCTGTTGGCCGGGCTGCAGAACCTGGGCAAACTGCGTCCGGAGGTAGCGGTGGAGGTCGTGGCGCCGCCCCAGGCGGGTGTGCAGCGGTTGCTGGAGAGCCTGGCCGACAGCCTGCAGAACAGCTTCCTGCCGCTGATCCATATCATGGACAAGAAGATCGACATCGATTTGCGCACCCATAACCGCATGCTGGAAATCTCCAACCAGCTGCGGGGGCTGGGCGGGGAGCTGGGGCAAGAGCAGCGCTCCGGCGCGGCGGATGGCGAGCAGCCGTGAAGGCCTGGCTGTTGCCGCGGCTGCAACTGTTGGTCGGCATCGCCGCGGTGATGCTGGTCGTGCAGCTGGGCAACAGCCTCAGTGGCCAGGCTCTGAACGCCTGGGGCGTGCTGCCTCGGCACCTGGGAAGCCTGCCGGGCATTCTGTTCGCGCCCTGGCTGCATGGTAGCTGGCTGCACCTGCTGGGCAACCTCGGCGGCCTGCTGGTGCTGGGCTGGTTGCTGCTGCTCGGGCGCAAGCGCGACTTCCTCGAGGCCAGCGCCTTTATCATCCTCGGCAGCGGCCTGCTGGTCTGGCTGCTTGCCCGGCCGGGGCTGCATATAGGCGCCAGCGGCTGGCTGTTCGGCCTCTGGGCCCTCTTGCTGGCCCGCGCCTGGTTTCGCCGTAGCTGGCTGGACCTGCTGGTGGCGCTCCTGGTGCTGTTCCTGCTCGGTGGCTGGGTATTCGGCCTGCTGCCGCGGCGGGGTGTGTCCTTCGAATATCACCTGGCCGGCGCCCTGTGCGGCGTGCTCTATGCGGCCTGGCGCTACTCGCCGCGCCAGCGCCGTAAAAGAGGAGAAGGGTAGTCCCGATCAGGTGCGCTATATGCGCAACCGGGCCTTTGCCTGTCTTGCGGTTCGGTG
>DATDTH010000082.1:0-9022 GCA_035290985.1 Pseudomonas sp.
CCCGCCGACCTCGATCTGCGCGCGGTAGGTGCTGGTGAAGGTGGCGAGCAGGCGCTTCTGGTGCTCCGGGTTCTTGTGGAACTGGTCGATAGAACCTCCGTCCAGCTTGTTCACGTCAAAGCCCGGCAGGCCCTTGCGCAGGTCCGCCTCGGCGTTCTGCAGCATCGCGACTACTGTCTTGTTCATGTAGATGATGTTGCGCTCGTTGTCGGCGATCATCACGTTGCTGGTGACGTTGTCCAGGGCGGTCTTGATCCGCGCATTTGCACTGGCCGCCGCGGCGGACTGGCGCAAGGAACCGAGCATATGCTTGACCGCCGCCATGGCACTGCCGGGCGGCGCATCGGGCAGGTCGAGGGCGAAGTCGCCCTCGGCGATGCGCCCGGTGATATGGGCCAGATCCTGGGGGTCGGCGCCCAGTTGACGATTGACGCTGCGAATCAACAGGAACCCCAGGACGCAAGCCAGGACCACGGCAAGACCGCCAATGATCAGCAACAGCCGGATAGTGCCGCTGGCGTCCTCTTCCGTCTGATGCCCCAATTGGCTGACCAGCTGGCTCTGGAACGTGATGAGTGCCGTTACATTCTTCAGGTTCAGGTTTTGAATGTCTCGCAGGTCTTTCTGCAGGTAGCTTTGCGCCTGGTCGAACTGACCGGCATCGAACAGGTCCAGGTAGTTTTTCAGGATGTCGCGGAAGCTGCTGTGGGAGGCCTGGAGCGCCTGCAACATGCGGCGGCCTTCGTCCGAGCTAATGGCCCGATCGAGTTTGCCCAGGCGTTCCTCCGCGATTTCCCCTGCGTCATCTATCAGCCGTTTTTGTTCGCTGACCATCTGGGCATCGTTGCGGGCGATCAGCAGGGTGCGCACGGACCGGGCGATGGCATTGTCCTGGTCGATCACGTCGTTGGCCCAGACGGTCTTGGGGAAGCTGTGGTTTGTCAGTTCGTCGACGCTGCCGCGCAGGTCGCTGATCTGCTTCAGCCCCAGCCCCAGCAGCAGCGCCAGCAGGGCCACCAATACGGCGAAACACAACGACAGCCGCTGAACCAGTTTCAGGTTGGTCAGATTCATCATGAACTCCTTGGGTGTCTTGGGCCTGCGGCATTCAGCCGTGGCTGTGGTCCATCAGGCTCAGTTCGTCGCTGGACATCAGTTTCTCGATGTCAACCAGGATCAGCATGCGGTCCTCGACCGTGGCCAACCCCATCAGGTACTCGGTGTTGAAGGTGCTGCCGAATTCCGGCGGCGGCTTGATCGCGCCGTCGACCAGGGCGATGACGTCCGACACCGAATCCACCACGACGCCTATGATGCGTTTCAGCACATTGAGGATGATCACCACCGTGAAGGGGTCGTAGGTCACGTTGGCCAGGTTGAATTTGATGCGCAGGTCGACGATCGGCACTATGGCGCCACGCAGGTTGATCACGCCCTTGATGAAGGCCGGGCTGTTGGCGATGGCGGTGACCTGGTCGTAGCCGCGAATCTCCTGCACGCGCAGGATGTCGATGGCGTATTCCTCCTGGCCCAGGGTGAAGGTCAGGAACTCCTGGGTCGGTTCACTGCTGCGGTTGCTTTCACTGGCGTTATGCATGCTGTGGCACTCCTTGTCCGGCGAGACGGGGCAGGGCATCGATATCCAGAATCAGGGCCACGCTGCCATCGCCCATGATGGTGGCGCCGGTGATGCCCTCGACACGGCGGAAATTCTGCTCGAGGCTCTTGATCACCACCTGCTGCTGGCCGATCAGTTCATCCACCTGCAGGGCGAAGGTCTGGCCCTCGGCCTCGAGTATCAGCACGATGCCGCCGATCGCCGGCGGTGGCGCCACGGCGAGGTTGAGCAGGCGGTGCAGCGAGAGCAGCGGCAGGTATTCGCGACGCACGCTGATCACCGCGCCGCTGTTGCCGCTCAGGCTGTAGATGTGTTCGGCCTTCAGTTGCAGGGACTCGACTATGTAGGTCAGGGGCACCACGTAACGCACCTTGTCGACCTCGACTATCATGCCGTCGAGTATCGCCAGGGTCAGGGGCAGGCGAATGGTGATATGGGTGCCCTGGCCGGCCACCGAGTCGATGTCGATACGCCCGCCGATCGAGGCGATATTGCGGCGCACCACGTCCATGCCGACCCCGCGCCCGGACAGGTCGGTCACCTCTTCGGCGGTGGAGAAGCCGGGCATGAAGATCAGTTGCCAGACCTCGCTGTCGGGCGACTCGTCGCTGACCGCCAGGCCCTGCTCCCGGGCCTTGGCCAGGATGCGCTCACGGTTCAGGCCGCGGCCATCGTCGCTGATATCGACCACGATGCGCCCACCCTGGTGGTAGGCCGACATCCGCACCGTGCCCTGGGCCGGCTTGCCCGCAGCGATCCGCTCGGCCGGCGTCTCGATGCCATGGTCGATGCTGTTGCGCACTATGTGGGTGAGGGGGTCGCTGAGCTTCTCGATCACACCCTTGTCCAGCTCGGTGTGTTCGCCGCGCAGGACCAGTTCGACCTGTTTGCCCAGCTTGCCGCAGGTGTCGCGCACCAGCCGTGGAAAGCGGTTGAAGACGAAGCTGATCGGCAGCATGCGGATCGACATCACCGCTTCCTGCAGCTCGCGGGTGTTGTGCTCGAGCTGGTTGAGGGCTTGGTAGATGCGTTCGTGTTCGCCGGGGTCGAGTACCGAGCTCAATTGCGCCAGCATGGCCTGGGTGATCACCAGCTCGCCGACCTGATTGATCAGGCTGTCGATGCGCTCGACGCTGACCCGGATCGAGCTGGACTCGGCCTCCGCCGGCCCGTTGCCGCTGGCGCCGCGAACGGGGGGCTTGGCCGCGGCAGTCGCGCTGGCCGGGGAGACCTGGGCGGCGATCGGGATGCCCGGTGCGTCCTCGAAGAAACCGTAGGCGTCTTGGGCGTCTGTGGCAGTTTCCCTGGCCGGTTCCGTCTCGAACAGGCCGTAGGCCTCAGGCGGAGCGCCGGGCGCGTCATCGAAGAAACCGAAACTGTCTTCGGCCGGTGCAGCCGGTTCCGTCTGCTGGTCGATCAGTGCCTGCAGTCGGGCGACCGTGGCCTGCACCGGGATCTGCGGATCGGGCGTTTCGTGCTGGTGCGCGGTCAACAGCTGCATCAGTACATCGCGGGACTCCAGCAACACATCGATCATTTCCGCCCGCAGGCCCAACTGGCCGGCGCGCAACTTGCCCAGCAGGGTTTCCAGCACGTGGGTCACGGCCGTGAGGTCATCGAAACCGAACATGCCGCTGGAACCCTTGATCGAATGGGCGGCGCGAAAAATGCCGTTCAGGGCTTCCGGGTCGGGCTGGGTGACATCCAGCGTCAACAGCAGATGCTCGAGGGCCCCCAGGTGTTCTTGCGCTTCCTCGAAGAACACCCCGAGAAACTGACTCATGCCGAATGTCATGGCTACCTGCCGATCGCGGGTTTCAATTCAGGACCTTCTTGGTCACTTCCAGCAGTTTCGACGGGTCGAAGGGCTTGACCAGCCAGCCGCTGGCGCCGGCGGCCCGGCCCTGCTGTTTCATCTCGTCGCCGGACTCGGTGGTCAGCATCAGGATGGGCGTGGTGCGATAGCTGGGCAGGGCGCGCATGCTCCTGATCAGGGTCAGGCCGTCCATGTTCGGCATGTTCTGGTCGGTGAAGACCAGCTGATAACTCTTGCGCTGGGCTTTGCCGAGGCCGTCCTGGCCGTCCACGGCTTCGTCGACTTCGTAACCGGCCGAGCGCAGGGTGAAGCCGAGCATCTGTCGGATCGAGGCGGAGTCGTCGACTATCAGGATGGATTTGCTCATGGTCGTCCTTTTGTGCTCGTACGAATTAAGGTGCCGATGGCGGGCTTTGCCCTGGCAGGGCCGCGACAGGGCTGTCAGGCACCTGGCGCGGACCGCTGGCCCAGCCGAGCTCGGCCTTGACGCTATTGCCCGGCGGGTGGAACTCCAGGTGATCGCAGAGGCTGCGCACCAGGTCCAGGCCGCGCCCGTGGTAGAGGGTGGGTCTGTCCTGTTCGGGGCGCGGCGAGAGCTGGCCGATGTCGAAGCCCAGGCCGCTGTCGCTGACCTGGATCTGCAGGCTATTGCCCAGGGGATCGCCCTGTTGGCGGATGTCGATGCGGATCTCGCCCGTGCTCAGGGCGGCCAGGCGTTCGGTGCGGATCTCGATGTACTGCTCGAAGCCCAGGGGGGGATTCTTCAGGGACGAGTCGAGACCGAGCAGGCCATGGTCCAGGGCGTTGCTCAGCAATTCGCTGAGGATCAGGGCCAGCACCCCTTGCTTGCTGGGTTCCAGCCCTAAGCTGTTGCACAGGTTGCTGACCATGGGGGCCAGGTCCAGGCGCCGCAGTTGCGGGGCGCCGAGGGCCAGTTGCAGCTGCCAGTCTTGCGCCACTTCGCCGTGGGCCGGCTGGCGGCGCGCAGCCTGGGGGGCTTCTGCCGTGCATTCGAGCAGCAGGCAGGACAGGTCGTCGTGGGGTTGCCGTTTGCCCATATGGCGCTGCAGCGTTTGTTGCAGGTCGGCCAGCAGGTCCGGGCCGGTCGATTGCTCCAGGCCCTGCTCCAGGCGCGCCTGGCCGAAGGGTTCGCCCTGGGCATTCTCCGCCTCCAGCAGGCCGTCGGAGTACAGCAGCAGGCGCTGGCCGCGGCGCACGGCGACGGTTTCGCATTCGCTCTCGAACTGCGCGTCGTCGACTATGCCCAACGGCAGGTTCAGTGACTTGAAGCGGCGCAGGATGCCGCCCTGCTCGTCCAGCAGCAGGGCCGCCGGTATGCCGCCATTCCAGACCGTGAGCACATCGTCCCGTGGACGGAACACGGCCAGCAGGGCGGCGACGAAGCGGTCGGCCGGCGAATAGGCGCGATTGCGCAGGTTGAGTTCGCGGGCGATGCTGTCGAGCTTGAACCCCTTGCTGGCCATGGCATAGAAGGTCTGCGACAGGGGGATCAGGGTCAGGGCCGCCGGCAGGCCATGGCCGGTGGCGTCGGCCAGCATCACATAGAGGTCGCCGTTACTGGCCGGGCAGGCCAGCAGCAGGTCGCCGGACACCTCGCAGGCGGGCTGCAGCAGATAGCGCACCTGGGGCTGATCGAGCAGGTCGCGGCGCACCAGGCGTTCCATCAGGAAACCGCTGATGCGTTTCTCTTCCGTTTCCAGGTTGGCGTAGTGCTGCAGCTCCCGGTGCTGCTGGGCGATCTGCTGCTGCATGTGGGCGATGCGGCGGAAGGCATTGATCTTCGCGGCGAGCATGCCGAAGTTGACCGGCTTGGCGAGGAAGTCGTCGCAGCCGGCATTGAGCGACGCCACCTGGTCATCGGTCTCGCTCATGCCCGACAGCATGATGATTGGTCGCCAGCCCTTTTCTACCTGCAACTGGCGGATGGCCAGGGTGGTGGCGATGCCATCCATGCCGGGCATCAACTGGTCCACCAGCACCAGGTCGAAGGGCTCCCGGCGGTAGTGCTGCACGGCTTGTTCGCCATCGGCGACGGCCGTGCAACGGTGCCCCAGGGTGCCGATAAAGGCCTTGAGTATCAGGCGCTGGGTGGCATCGTCATCGACGATGAGGATGTTCAGGGCATGCATGGGCGGCTCAGCTGACCTTGAACAGCTTGTGGAAATTGGCCACTTCGAACACGTCGCGGACTATGCCGTGCAGATTGCGCAACTCCACCGTCTTGCCCAGGGTCTGCGCCTTGTCACGCAGCAGTAACAGGATGCCCAGGGCCGCCGAGTCGATGTACTGCACCTCATGCAGGTCGACGACCAGGCCGTACACCTCGGGCTTGGCCAGCTCCAGCTCGTAGGCGTCGCGAAAGTTTCGGTAGGCATGAAAGTCGAAACGTTCATTTGGGCGGATGACGGCAATGTTCGCTTCACTCACGGCGGAGAGCTCCTTGCGTTGGAAAGATCGAGGTCGCCGGCGCATGGACGTCTGGCTGACCGGTTGTTCGCTTGGCGGCTGAAGTGTCGGTGCGGGCTGCTCGGCTATTCCTGGCGAGCAACTGAAAGCGTTCGGTCAACCCGTCCAGGCCGGCACAAGCGGTCAGGGAAACCGCACGCTGACCCATGGGGGCATGGAGGATTGCTACAGGGGGGGCGCCGGACATCATGGATTTCCGTGTGCAAGCACGCTCACTGATCAAGGCTTGGTGTGAGCCTAGGAGTCGCGGGGGCCTTGTCAACCTCGATCCGCCTCCACGCAAGCCGACTGGCCAGGCCAGGTGTGGCCTGGCCCTGCGCATGCCGCGAAGGCGGGGCGCCCGGGACGCTAACAGGGTCGAACTCTTTATGAAAAAAAGCCGTCACAGCTGCAGGCCCGACGATCTCGCGCCGGGTCATCAGGCTTGCAGGAGTATCATCATGAATCCATGGCCAAGCGCCGCTGTGCTGGTGGTGACAGGCGTGTTCAGCCTGCCGCTGCTGGCCGAATCCTGTTATGTCACGACCAGCTCAAGGGCCCTGGGGCCGGCGGGCAACCGTGCGGAGAGCTGTTTCGAGCACCTCGGCATGCCGTCCGGCTCCCTGGACTGGTCTTGTGTCGACCGCGAAGAAATAGGCGTGACCAAGCGCAAGCAGGCCAATTGCCCGGCCGGCTACTTCGGCAAGTGCAACGCGGCCCTGACCCAGGAAACCCTGGCCAACGAGGCTGCATCCGGGCGCCTGGCGCCGGGCACCGTCCTGCCGACCCCGGTGCCGGAAGGCGCGCGGATCGTCACCTACCACTACCAGGCGGCGGATCAGAGCCAGGCCCGGATCGATTGCGAACATGGCGGTGGCCACTGGTCGCCCTGAGCCCTATGTTCGATTGACCGTTGCGCGGGGCGTGCGGGCACGCCGGTCATGGCTTTCGTGGCGGTCATTGGGCAGGCTGCAGGGCTCGTTCCTCGACCCCTGGAGTTGTCATGACCCTCGCTTACTGGTGTGTATTGATCGCGCTGTTCCTGCCTTACCTGGGCACCGGGTTGGCCAAGGCCGTGGGTGGCGGCTTCAGCCCGAAGCACAATCGTGACCCGCGTGCCCTGCTCGCCACCCTCGGCGGGCTGGGGCGGCGCGCCCACAATGCCCAGCTCAACGGCTTCGAGGTCACCCCGGCCTTTTCCGCCGCGGTGATCATCGCCCACCTGGCCGGCGGTGCCGAGCAGGCCTTGATCGATCAACTGGCCATGGCCTTCGTCGCCAGCCGGGTGCTGTACTTCATCTGCTACCTGGCCGACTGGGCGCCGCTGCGCTCCCTGGTCTGGTTCGCCGGCATGGGGCTGATTGCCAGCCTGTTCCTGGTCGCGGCCTGACGGCTGCGGGGCGTTCGAGCGCTGCGGCAACACACCGCACTTTGCTGGCGGGGCCCGAGTGGCGATACTGTCGGCCGCCCTCCAGAACCGAATCGCTGTCATGACCCTGAAAACCCTGCTGCTGATCCCGCTCGCCTGCCTGACCCTGACCGCGTGCGGCGGGGTCGACCCCAACTCGCCCCTGGGGCAGCGCCAGGCCCTGTTCAAGCAGATGCTCAAGACCAGCGAAAGCCTGGGCGGCATGCTGCGTGGGCGGGTGCCGTTCGATGAAACCCGCTTCGTCGAGGGTTCGCTCAAGCTGGAGCAGCTCTCACGGCAACCCTGGCAGCACTTTCCCCAGGTCAAGGAAGAGGACCAGACCCGCGCCAAGGACGAGGTCTGGCAGCGCCAGGCACAGTTCCAGCAACTGGCCCGCAGCCTGGAAGCATCGACCGCGGCGCTGGTGAGCGCGACCGCCCGCAAGCCCCTGACCCCCGAGGCCTTGGCCCCGGCCATGCAGCAGGTGGAAGATGCCTGCGAAGCCTGCCACACCGAATTCCGCGCGTTCTGATACCGCGGAAATGAGCTCGGCGAGCGCCGTCGTAGCCCGGATAAGCCTGGGCGCAATCCGGGAACTGTGGGTTTCGCAGAAGCGCTTTGTTGCCGCCCAAATTATGGTGATCAGAAGCCCTGTACTCCGGTCGCCTGCAATTGCTTGCGCAAGGCCAGCACCTCGGGGTGGCGGAAGAAGGCGTCGAGGCGCGCCGCCCGGCCGGGGCCTATGCCGGGCTCGGCCTGCCATTGCCGCCCATCGCGCTGGGCCAGATCGTTCCAGTTATCGGCCAGCCGGGCCTCGCCCGTGGCGGGCAGGCCGAGGGCGCGCAGCCAATTGGCGAACGGGCGTTGGCGCGCGAGCTGGAAGCTGCTGCTCAGTTGCTGTGCGCGCTCCGCTCCCAGGCCCGGAAGGGCGGCCAGTTCTTCCGTCGTCAGGTTCAGCCAGGCGAGCAGGTCGGGCAGGCGATTCGCCTGCAGCAGTTGTTCCCAGGTGCCGGGGCCGATGCCCTCGAGCGCCAGGCCATGGGGGCCGCCGAGCCAACTGAGGCGTGACTGGAATTGAGCCTCGCAGCCAGTGCTCGGCCGCCAGCAACTCAGTTCGTCATAGTCGGTGGCATTCGGCACCTGCAGCGCTGTGCGCTGGCTCGCGCGCCAGACCACGGCGTCCAGGCGCGGCACGGTCAGGCCGGCGAGGCTAAGGGCGATCTGGTCGCCAGGGCGGATATCCAGCGCGCGCCAGCGTTGCAGCGAACCGAGGCTGACCCGCTGGATGCTGCGCTCGTCCAGGCGCACCGGCTCAAGATCCAGCACCGGGGTGATGCGGCCACGGCGGCCGACCCGGAAGTGCACGCCGCGCACATCGGCCAAGGCCTGGGTGACCGGGTATTTCCAGGCGACGGCCCAGTAGGGGGGCTCCGGCCGCCAGCGTGCGCCCGACGGGCGCTGCCCCTGGCGCAGCACCACGCCATCGCTGGCGAAGGGCAGGCCGCTGCGCAACCAGCGTTCCCGCCATTGGCGGGCCTGTGCGATGCTCTCTATCGATTGGCTGAACGCTGTGCTCTCGCCGAAACCCAGGGCTGCCAGGCCATCGAGCCGCGCCTGCATGGCAGCCGGGCCGTCTGGCCATTCCCAGACGAACAGCCCGATGCCGGCGGCTTCAGTCGCACCCAGCCGCTGGCGGGCCAGCAGTCCGGCGACC
>DATDTH010000083.1:0-4101 GCA_035290985.1 Pseudomonas sp.
TGCCGCAACGCCGGCTACCGGCAACTGCTGGCCCGCGGCGCGGTGTTGCGCTACGAGTTCACCGAATACAAAACCACCCGCCCGGTGGTCAGCGAGCGCTTCAAGGCCGCCGACTGCGAGCCGAAGCCGTAGGGTTCGGCATACGCCCCGGTAGCCCGGATAAGCGCAGCGCAATCCGGGACATCGCGCCCCGGATTGCGCCAAGGCTTATCACGGGCTACGAAAACCGCCCCTCGCTCTCATAGAAACGTTACGAGATTAACGCACAGCGGCCGGATCGCCCTGCCCCGCCACCGCCGCCGCTTCCTCGGCACTCAACCAGGTGCTTGGCGGTACTCCCAGTAGCTGCGCGCAGGCCTGCAGCACATGGGCCCAGGTCGCGCCGTTGGCGAACTGCATGCCCGCCTCGTCCAGAGTACCGCCCTGGTTGCGATAGCCCAGCGCCACCGTCTGACGCGCATCCGGCAGGATCGGCCAGAGGTGCCCGCGGGCCACTTCCGGGCGCATATGGGTGAGCAGCACCCGCCGCCCATGGCTGGCCGGGAACAGACGTTCCCTCAGGGACGGGTCGGCCAACGCGGCCTGTTCCCAGGCGTCCCGGGCCACGCCGAAGCGGCCGGGCTCCTGCAGGTAGACCAGGCGATAGGCTTGGCCGACGGCCTGCAAGCGTTGCGCCGCCCGGGTCATTTCGCCCAGTTGATAGCTGCCATTGGCGATCAGCAGCAGCGGATCTGGGCCCTCATGGGCCGCCACCAGCAGTGCGCCGTCAACCGCCAGCCGCTCGGCCTGGGCCTGGTCGAATACCGCCGGCCGCTCGCGCTTGGGCGCTACCAGGCAGGCCAGTTGTCCCCGCGCCTGGTAAATCGACGGCAGCAGGGCCAGGGCGCTGTTGTGGTCGGCGGGAAACAGCACACGGACCATGTCATGCATTTCGCCGAGCAGGGCTTCGCAGAAGGTGGTGTCCTGGTGCGACTGCTGGTTCTTGCCGTTTTCCCAGGTGTGGGAGGTGGCCACCAGCGGCCAGCCGAGCCAGCCAGCCGGACGCCCGGCTTCTTTCTGCTGGCGGGCGAAGATCAGGGTTTGGCGCACCGCGCCGAGCATCTTCACGCAGAAGGCTTCGTAGCTGGCGACCAGGTTCAATCCACCCTGATTGCCCAGACAGGCGCAGACCACCGCCTCCTCGTTCAGGGCGGTGATGATCGCCCCGTCCAGCGCCTCCTGGGCGCTTTCCGGCTGGCAGACTCGGTGCTTCAACAGCTTGAGCACCTGGGTCAGCCGGTTACTGGCCAGCTCATCGGGGTTGCCGACCCGCGGCCGCAACTGCGGGTTGGCCGCGACCAGCTCGACGAAGAAACGGTCCAGGGCGGCCATCGGTGAACCGCTGTCGTCCCGATAGTGCAAGGCCGGGATCACCGGTTCCGGCGGCCGGCGCAGGGCCAGCGGGTTGTCCCGCGCCAGTTGCCGCGGCGGCGCGGAAAACAGGACCCGGGCCGCCTCCAGTTCGGCGGGCGGCACCCAGAGCGGCGCGGCATGCTCATTGAACAGCGCGCGCGACTCGGCATCGCTGGACGGATTACCGGGCAGCGGCAGGTTGTGCGCCGCATTGCTGGCCGCGCCATAGAAGCCGAAGCCCTTGAGCGTCTCGGCGATGCCATAGGGCATCGGCAAGGGGTAATGCAGGATGCCGCTGTGCTTTTCCTGCACCCGGCGGGCCAGGCGTGATTCCATTTCCCACAGGGTGCAGACGAAGGCCGCCGGGTCGCGGCCATCGAAACTGATCGGATCGAAGCCGTTGCGCCGCAGGTGCTGGCGGAAACCTTCCAGTCCCTCAAGGGTACCCAGTTCGGTGCGCTGCTCGATGCGCCGGCCGTTGGCGATCATCACCGGCAAGGGCACCCCGCAATCCTCGGCGCGCCACCAGCGCGGCATCCAGTCGCTGCCCCGCTGCTCTTCCGCGGCGCCGTCGGAGAGAAAGGCCACCAGGGTTTCGCCCGGCAATGGCAGGTGGGCGTACTGCAGTTCGGCGAAGCCCAGGTAGCCACCCTCGGCGATGCCGCCGGCGGTATGGGCATTGACGTGGCTGCCCAGGGGCGCGGCCGGGCGGCCATCGGGGCCCTGGGCATAGCCGTAGAAGTCCTGCAGCAGGCGATTCATGCCCGCCTCGCCATCGCCGTAGGCCGCTTGCTGTTCCGGGTGCAGGTTGCCAGTCAACAGGTTCAACGCCTCGATCGCCGCCACGCAGTGGCCCTGGCCCATCAGCCAGGCCCGGTTCTGGCCGGTCAGCAGATTCAGGCCGAGGTAGCCGGCATAGGCCGGCACCATGTTCAACGCCCCGCCGGTATGGCCTTCGGGGTGGGCCTTGAAGTCCTCGGCCGCCAGGGGCGCGCCATCGAGCCGCACCCGCTGGGCGTAGGTCATGTGCACCACCAGCCAGAGGCCGCTGGCCGTCAATCGGTCCAGGGCCTGGAACAGGTGATAGACGGTGGCCAGGTCCGGTTGCAGGCCCGCCTGCACCAACTGGTGCGCCAGGCGAAACACTGCGGCCTGGGTCTCTGGACTATGCTGAAGCGGACCGTAACCCGCCCGCCAGCTGGCGAACTCCGGTTCGACCGCGGCATGCTCATTCAACTCGACGAGGCTCGGCAGTAGCTGGTGCATGGTCAACAGCCTCCATTGACAGGGAAGACCCGAGTCTAACAGTCCACCAGACAGCAATGATGACCCGCATCAAGGCCGGCGGTCGCGATCCGGGGCAACCTGACACCACCCCCACAGACAAGGACTCCGCTTATGGCCCTGCTCAGTTTCCTCGGCGCCATTCAACAGGTCACCGGCTCCTGCTACCTGATCGAAAGCCGCGACGGCGCCAAGGTGCTGCTCGAGTGCGGCATGCGCCAGGGCCGGCGCGAGGACCAGCAGGGCAACCATGCGCCCTTCCCCTTCAACCCCCTCGAACTGGATGCCGTGGTGCTGTCCCATGCCCACCTCGACCACTGCGGCCTGCTGCCGCGCCTGGTCGCCGAAGGCTATCGCGGGCCGATCTTCGCCACCGATGCCAGCTGCGAACTGGTCGAGCTGATCCTGCTCGACTCCGCCTACATCCAGGAAAAGGACGCCGAGTGGGAGAACAAGTGGCGCGCCCGCCTGGGCAAGCCGCCGGTCAAACCCCTCTACACCCTCGCCAATGCCGAACAGGCGCTCAAGCAGCGCCGACCCCTCGCCTACGGCGCCAGCCATGAAGTCGCCCCGGGGGTCCAGGTGACCTTCCACGAGGCCGGGCATATCCTCGGCTCGGCCATAGTCGAAGTGCTGATCCAGGATCACCACCTGCTGCGCCGCCTGGTGTTCTCCGGTGACCTCGGCAATGCCTGTTCACCCCTGATGCGCGAGCCCAGCATATTGACCCAGGCCGACGTGCTGATGCTCGAATCGACTTACGGCGACCGCGACCACCGCTCCAGCGAAGAAACCCTGGAAGAGCTGGCGCAGATCCTCGAGACCGCCCACCGCGACGGCGGCAACGTGCTGATTCCGGCCTTCGCCGTCGGCCGCACCCAGGACCTGATCTATCACCTGGGGCGTTTCTACCAGGAGGGCCGCCTGCCCCAGACGGCGGTGTTCCTCGACAGCCCCATGGCGATTCGCGCCAATGCCATCTATTCGCGCTTCCCGCAGCTGTTCGACCTGCCGGAACAAGCCGAGATGCAGCAGCGTAATATCAAGCGGGTCGAGGACTGGCTGCCGATCCTGCGCTGCACGCCATCGCCCGAGGAGTCCATGGCGATCAACCGGATCAAGAGCGGCGCCATCATCATCGCCGGCAGCGGCATGTGCACCGGCGGACGCATCGTCCACCACTTCAAGCACAACCTCTGGCGCAAGGAATGCCACCTGATCTTCGCCGGCTTCCAGGCTGGAGGCACCCTGGGCCGGGCCCTGGTCGAGGGTGCCGAGAGCGTCAAGATTCTGCATCAGCGCATCGCCGTCAAGGCCCAGGTGCACACCCTGGGCGGCTTCTCGGCCCATGCCGGCCAGTCGCAGCTGCTGGACTGGGCCAACAACTTCGACCACCACCCCGAGCTCTACCTGGTGCATGGCGAA
>DATDTH010000084.1:0-4098 GCA_035290985.1 Pseudomonas sp.
TCGGCGACCCCCTGCAACTGCGCCAGTTGTTGCAGAACCTGCTGAGCAACGCAATCAAATTCCACCGGGACGGCCAGCCCCCGCGGATCCGCATCTATGCTCTATATCCGGAACCCGGCCTCTGGACGCTCTGCGTCGAGGATCAGGGCATCGGCTTCGAGGAACGCTACCTGGATCGGATATTCAATCCCTTCCAGCGCCTGCATGGTCACCAGGCGTACCCGGGCACCGGCATCGGCCTGGCGATAGTGAAGAAGATAGTCGAGCGCCATGGCGCCCAGGTCACCGCCAGCAGCACACCGGGACACGGCACGACGTTCCGGATCACCTTCAGGTCTTGGGATAAGGATAATGCCGATGACTGACACCCCCCCGGTGGCGGTACTGGTCGCCGACGACGACCCGGACGACTGCCTGCTGATGCGGGAAGCCTTCCACGAGAGCCGCCTGCGTAACCCGCTGCGCTTCGTCCACGACGGCGAGCAATTGCTGCACTACCTCAGGCGCCATCCGCCCTACGACGACGATCGGCGCTACCCCCTGCCCGGACTGATTCTGCTGGACCTGAACATGCCGTTGATGGATGGCCGCGAGGCCCTGATCGAAATCAAGAACGACCCGCGGCTGTGCATGATTCCCGTGGTGATCCTGACCACCTCCTCGGAGTCGGAGGACATCCTGGGCAGTTACGCCAGCGGAGTGAATTCCTTTATCAGCAAACCCACCAGCTTCAGCGGCCTGCTCGAAGTGGTGCACACCCTCGGCCACTACTGGCTGAGTCTCGTTGAATTACCGGACGTACGCCCGAGCCCATGACCGATGCCGAACGCACTTTACGCATTCTCCTGATCGAAGACGACGAAGACGACTTCCTGATCACCCGTGACCTGCTGCGCGAGGCCCAGTCCCTGCAGTGCCAGCTGGACTGGGTGAACACCTACGCCGAGGGCTTGCAGGCGATCCACCGCCAGCAACACGACCTGATCCTGATCGACTATCGCCTGGGCCCGGAGTCCGGCCTGGAACTGATCGAGCAGGCGCAACAGGCCGGCGTGCGCACCCCGATCATCCTGCTCACCGGCCAGGGCGACGATGACCTGGACAGCCATGCCTTCGAACGAGGCGCCGCCGACTACCTGGTCAAGGGACAGATCGACAGCCGCTTGCTGGCCCGCAGCATCCGTTACGCCGTCAACCGCGCCAAGGTGGTCGAGGAACTGGCCAATAGCGAGACCCGCTACCGCCTGCTGTTCGAGGCCAACCCCGAACCCATGTACGTCTTCCACAAGGACAGCCTGAGGTTCCTGGCGGTCAACCAGGCCGCGCTCAGCCTCTACGGCTATAGCCGGGAGGAGTTCCTGGCCATGGGCATACTCGACATCCGCTCGCCCGCCGAGCAGCAGCGTTTCCTGGACGTCTACCCGCACATCGAAACGGGCAACGCCAACATGGGAATCTGGACCCACCTGCGCAAGGACGGTCGCGTGCTGCAACTCGAAATCCTGATGCATGATTTCGATTTCGACGGCCTCTCGGCTCGGCTGGTACTGGCCCTGGACGTCACCGAGAAGCTCAAGGCCGACGCCACCGCCAAGCGCAAGGAAACCGTGTTTCGCCAGTTGCTCACCGACAACCGCGACGCCATGCTGGTGATCGATCACGACGGCAGCGTGCGCTACGCCAACCCGGCGGCCAAGCACCTGTTGCGCACGCCCGAGGAAGCCCTGCTGACCCAGCGGTTCCAGATGCCGACCGACCTGGGCAATCCCTACGAATGGAACCTGCCCCTGGCCGATGGCGACCAACTGACGGTGGAAGTCCAGTGCTCCCAGACCGAATGGGAAGGCATCGCCATGCGCCTGCTGTCGCTGCGCGACATCGGTCAGCGCAAGGAGGCGGAAAAACAGCTGCGCCTGCTGCAACGTAGCCTGCAGGCCATCCACAATGGCGTGATCATCACCGATGCCCTGGCCGAGGACCAACCGATCACCTACGTCAATGCGGCCTTCGAACGCATCACCGGCTATCGCGCCGACGAGGTGCTGGGACGCAACTGCCGCTTTCTGCAAGGCGGCGAGCACAACCAGGCCGGTATTTTGCCGATCAGGCAGGGGTTGCTGGAACAGCGCGAGAGCCACACGGTACTGCGCAATTTCCGCAAGGACGGCTCGGCTTTCTGGAATGCCCTGTATATCGCCCCGGTGCCGAATGAACAGGGCGAGATCACCCATTTCATCGGGGTGCAGAACGATATTTCCGAACAACGGCGCTTCGAGTCGGAACTGGCCTACAACGCCAGCCACGATGTGCTGACCGGGCTGCCGAACCGCTCGCTGCTGGAGGACCGGTTGATCCAGGGCTGCCAGATTTCCCAGCGCTACGAGCGCAGCCTGGCCGTGATGTTCATCGACCTGGATGGTTTCAAGCCGGTCAACGACACCATGGGGCATACCATCGGCGATCTGATCCTGATCGAGGTGGCCCTGCGGATGAATCAGCAGGTGCGCCCCGGCGATACCGTGGCACGCCTGAGCGGCGACGAGTTCGTCGTCCTGTTGCCCGACCTGGCCCGCCAGGAAGACGTGCTGCTGGTGGCCGACCGGATCATCGAGAGCATCGCCCGCCCCTACCGCATCCAGGGCGTCGAACTGCACATCACCGCCAGCATGGGCATCACCCTCAGCGACGGCACGATCGAGGAGCCGATGCAGCTGATCCAGCAGGCCGACCTGGCCATGTACAAGGCCAAACAGCAGGGGCGCAACACCTACCAGTGGTACACCAAGGACCTCAATCAGAAGGTCAGCGAGCGGGTCAACCTGCGCAACGAACTGCAAAAGGCCATAGAGGCCGAAGCCTTCGAGCTGTACTACCAGCCGCAGATCGATGCCCGCAGCGGCCGGGTCATCGGCATGGAGGCCCTGCTGCGCTGGAACCACGCCGAACAGGGCTTCATCTCGCCGGCGCAATTCGTGCCCATAGCCGAAGACACCGGGCAGATCATTCCCCTGAGCCTCTGGGTCCTCGAAACCGCCTGCCGCCAGGGCAAGCTCCTCAACGACCAGGGACTGGGCGCCCTGGTCATGGCGGTGAACATCTCGCCGGTGCACTTCCAGCGGGCCAACTTCATCGACAACGTCTTGCTGGCCCTGAAGAACAGCCAGTTGCCGGCCGAACTGCTGGAGCTGGAGATCACCGAAACCGTGTTGCTGGACAACGCCGAGCGCGCCATTCATACCCTGCACGCCCTGAGAAGCCTGGGTGTGCGCCTGTCCATCGACGATTTCGGCACCGGTTTCTCCAGCCTCAACTACCTCAAGCGCCTGCCCATCAACAAGGTCAAGATCGACCGTTCCTTCGTGCAGGAAGTCATCAGCGACCAGCACGACGCGGCCATCACCCAGGGCATCATTTCCATGGCCCACCACCTCAAGCTGCGGGTGATAGCCGAAGGGGTCGAGACCGAAGCCCAGGTCGCCTTCCTGAAGAAGGGCCACTGCGACGAGTTCCAGGGTTATTTCTTCGCCAAACCCATGCCCGTCAAGCTCTTGCAGGTATTCCTGGGCGAACGCGCAGAATACGCCGCCCTGAAGCAGGACAACCGTGGCGGCGGCGAACGGGCCCAGACCCTGCTGCTGCTGGACGACGAGGAAAACATCCTGCGCGCCCTGACCCGCCTGCTGCGCCGCGACGGTTACACCATCATCAGCGCCAACAGCGCCCAGGAAGCCTTCGGGCTGCTGGCCAAGCACGATGTGCAGGTGATCCTCTCCGACCAACGCATGCCGGAGATGAACGGCACCGAGTTTCTCAGCCGGGTCAAGGACCTCTATCCGGATACCATCCGCATCGTGCTGTCCGGCTACACCGACCTGAAGTCGGTGACCGACGCCATCAACCAGGGGGCGATCTACAAGTTCCTGACCAAACCCTGGGACGACGAGCAGTTGCGCCTGAATATCGCCCAGGCCTTCCAGCACCATGCCCTGGCCCAACACAAGGACGACGCCAATCCGCCAGATGAGCCGGAAGTCTGAGCAGGCGATCCCCTAACAGTCCGCTACAGTCGGGCGGGTTAGCCGCGCGGAAAGCCGGCCT
>DATDTH010000085.1:0-4292 GCA_035290985.1 Pseudomonas sp.
GATTGAAAGCCAATACTGCGCATGACCTTTCCAATAAATACAAGAATTCAGGAACAATCATGCAGGAAAAGCTCAGCCCCATCGATCGCAAGATTTTGCGCCTGCTGCAGCACGACGCCGATCTTTCGGCGGCGGAGATCGCCGAGCGGGTCGAACTCTCCCAGTCGCCCTGCTGGCGACGCATCCACCGCATGCAGCAAGAGGGTCTGATCGAGCGCAAGGTCGCCCTGCTCAACCCGAAAAAACTCGGGCTGAGCATGACGGTGTTCGTCAACGTCAAGCTCTCGGCCCACGGGCGCAACAACCTGGCGGAGTTCGAGGAGGCGATAGTCGGCTACCCCGAGGTGCTGGAGTGCTACACCATGGCGGGCAGCTCGGACTTTCTGCTGAAGGTGGTGGCCAAGGACATCAGCAGCTACGAGCGCTTCCTGCGCGATCAGTTGCTGCAGCGGCCCCATGTGCTGGAAGCCCACTCCAATATCGCCATGAGCGAGGTCAAACGCACCACCGAGTTACCGCTGGATTGAGGCTGCCGCGACGTGAGCGTCGCCCAGCACGCCGAGCAACTGCGTCACGGTGTGGGCCAGGGGCCCGGAGTTGTCCAGCACATGGAGCTTGAGGCTGGATCTGGCCCACGCCGCCAGCTCGGCTTGAAACTGGGCATTGCGCCCCAGGCGGGCTTCGATGTCCTCGACGCCTTCCCGCCCGCGGGCCAGCAAGCGCTGGCGCAGCACGGCGTCCTCGACGCGGAGCAAAACGACCAGCAGGCCGGGGTATTTTTCCTGGGCCGCGCCCAGGTGCGCCCGCGAACCGTTGACCAGCACGTCATCGCCGTCCGCCAGCCAGGCATCGATCTGTTTCGGCAAGCCATAAGCCAGGCCATTGGCCCGCCAACTGAGGGCAAAGGCACCCTGCGCTTGCAGCGCGTCGAACTGTTCCAGCGTCACCGCCAGGGCGTCTTCGCCCATCGCCTCGGCCGACCGGGTGATGACCCGCCGGGCGATTCGACAGCCCCGCGCCGTCAAGGCCGGCGCGGCGGCTTGCAACAGGCTGTCCTTGCCCGAACCCGAGGGTCCGATCAGGTAGATCAATGTGCCGCTCACTGGAGCCCCCCCCCCGTTACCCGATCATCCAATCGACTGAATCATCGAGACGCTTTCCGGTCCCACGTCACCTGGCTGTATCGCCAGTGTCAAAGCCTGTGAGTGTGGCCTATTGTCCCCAAGTGCGCGCCGACCCTGGCCGTTATTCGGTTCCCGACCAACGGTCGCCAGGCCAGAGGCGCCGCGCAATTGGTAGACCGATCCGGTTTCGACGCCGCCGATCAGGCAATATGTGCATCTAGCGTTTGTTTTGGCGGTTGCAGCAATACCGCTCTGGAACAGGATTCTGCGCATTGAATCGCATTTCGGATAGTCGGTGCTGGCAAAAAGCCGGCAGCAACACCAAAATACGACACAGAATTGGCGCCAACGAAACATCGCCGCCTGACTGGGCGGTCACACGAACGCCAATCACGATCTGGTTGAACGGTTAGTGCTAAAGAGTGTCAAACCGGTGACAATCTTGCAGCTCATTGCCAGCATCGTTCCCCTGAACTAACCGGTTTAAATGTATGCGCCCTATGAAACAGGCTATTTATTCCAGCCGTACGGCTGACAAGTTCGTTGTTCGCTTACCCGACGGCATGCGCGAGCGTATTGCCGATGTCGCGCGCAACCATCACCGCAGCATGAATTCCGAGATCATCGCCCGGCTGGAGCAGAGCATGCTTCAGGAAGGCGCCCTGAATGATGATCATACCCTGCGCTTGGATAGCCCTGAGTTGTCTTTGCATGAGCGCGAGCTCCTGCAGCGCTTCAGACAACTGTCACGTCGCCAGCAAAATGCATTGGTCGCATTGATCGCCCACGACGCAGAGCTTGCCGCTGAAGAAGCTTAAGCAGTAACCGCACAACAGCGCCGGCCCTGGCCGGCCTGCTGTGCGGCCATAAAAAAACCGCCCCTTGCAGGGCGGTTTTTTATGGCCGGCTTATGGGCTAACCGATAAAGCTGAGCAAGACACCCGCCGCCACCGCCGACCCTATGACCCCGGCCACGTTCGGCCCCATGGCATGCATCAGCAGGAAGTTCTGCGGATTGGCCTCCAGGCCGACCTTGTTCGAGACCCGCGCGGCCATCGGCACCGCCGAGACGCCGGCCGAGCCGATCAGCGGATTGATCTTGTTCGTGCTGAACAAGTTCATTGCCTTGGCCATCAGCACCCCGGCCGCGGTACCGCCACTGAAGGCCAGCATGCCCAGCACCAGGATGCCGAGGGTCTTGATCTGCAGGAAGGACTCGGCCGACAGCTTGGACCCCACGGTCAGGCCCAGGCAGATGGTGACGATATTGATCAGGGCATTGCGTGAAGTGTCGGCCAGACGCTCGACCACGCCCGCCTCGCGCAGCAGGTTACCGAAGGCGAACATACCCACCAGCGGCGCCGCATCCGGCAGCAACAGCCCCACCAGCAGACAGAGCACCAGCGGAAAAATGATCTTCTCGACCTGACCGACATGCCGCAGTTGCTGCATGACGATGGCGCGCTCTGCCGGGGTGGTCAGCGCGCGCATGATCGGCGGCTGAATCAAGGGCACCAGAGCCATGTAGGAGTAGGCCGCCACGGCGATCGGTCCCAGCAGATGGGGCGCCAGCTTGGAAGTGACGAAGATCGAGGTCGGCCCATCGGCACCGCCGATGATCGCGATCGACGCCGCCTCGCGCAGAGTGAACTCCAGCCCCGGAATACCCAGGGCCGCCAGGGCCAGCGCGCCGATCAGGGTAGCGAAGATCCCGAACTGCGCGGCCGCCCCGAGAAACAGGGTCTTGGGGTTGGCCAGCATGGGACCGAAGTCCGTCATGGCCCCCACACCCATGAAGATCAACAGCGGGAACACGCTGGTGGGCAGGCCCACCTCATAGAACAGGTGCAGGATGCCCGCCCCCTCGGCCATTCCGGCCGCCGGAATATTGGCCAGCAGCCCACCGAAGCCGATGGGAATCAGCAGCAGCGGTTCGAAGCCTTTCCTGATTGCCAGATAGATCAAGCCCAGGCAGACCGCGATCATCAAGGCCTGACCGGGTTGCATCTGATAAAGGCCGGTGCTTTGCCAGAGAACAAGGAGCTTTTCCATAAAGAGCCCCTTAAGCGATGGTCAGCAGGCTGTCGCCCACCGCCACCGCATCGCCCATCTTGACGTTGACCGCGCCTATGGCCCCGGCCTTGAACGCACGAATCTCGGTTTCCATCTTCATCGCCTCGAGGATGATCACCAACTCACCCTCCTCGACCACCTGCCCCGGTTGCACCAGGACCTTGAAGATATTGCCGGCCAAGGGCGCGTTCTGCCGCTCGCCGCCACCGGCAGCAACCGCGACGCTCGGTGCCGCGCCAGCCACGCCGCCGAGCGGCTTGATGCCTTCGATATCGCCGCCTTCATTGACCTGGACCACGAAGGAGCGGCCGTTGACCTCGACCGTGTAGACCTCGGGTTTGCCGGCTTCGCGGATCAGCGACTCCTTGCCGGTCGGCGCCGGCTCGAAGGCCGCCGGATTACCGCGATTCTCCAGGAACTTCAGCCCGATCTGCGGGAACAAGGCATAGGTCAGTACATCGTCGATCTCGTCCTTGGCCAGCGTGATGCCTTTCTCCGCGGCAATTCCCCGGAGCTCCAGGGTCAGCTTGTCCATCTCCGCGCAGAGCAGGTCCGCCGGACGGCAGGTAACCGCCTCGGCGCCATCCAGCACGCGCGCCTGCAGCGCCGCGTTGAACGGGGCCGGCGCGGCGCCGTACTCGCCCTTCAGGATGCCGGCGGTTTCCTTGGTGATCGACTTGTAGCGCTCGCCGGTCAGTACGTTGATCACCGCCTGGGTGCCGACTATCTGCGAGGTCGGGGTCACCAGCGGGATGAAGCCGAGGTCCTCGCGCACCCGCGGTATTTCCGCCAGCACCTCATCGAACTTATCGAGGGCGCCCTGTTCCTTGAGCTGTCCTTCCATATTGGTCAGCATGCCGCCCGGCACCTGGGCGACCAGGATGCGCGAGTCGATGCCCTTGAGGCTGCCTTCGAACTTGGCGTACTTCTTCCGCACCTCGCGGAAATAGGCCGCAATTTCTTCGAGCAACTCCAGGTTCAGGCCGGTATCGCGCTCGGAACCCTGGAAAATCGCCACCACCGACTCGGTCGGCGAATGACCGTAGGTCATGGACAGCGAGGAAATCGCGGTATCGACGTTGTCGATTCCAGCCT
>DATDTH010000086.1:0-6059 GCA_035290985.1 Pseudomonas sp.
AGCAAGGACATCGGCGTGATCGCCACCGAGAAGGGCTGGAACCTCTATGTCAGCGGCAACGGTGGCATGCGTCCACGGCATGCCGAGCTGTTCGCCACCGACCTGGATGACGCCAGCCTGGTCCGCTACATCGACCGTTTCCTGATGTTCTACATCCGCACCGCCGACAAGCTGCAGCGCACTTCCGTCTGGCGCGAAAGCCTGGAGGGCGGCCTGGATTACCTCAAGGACGTGATCATCAACGACAGCCTGGGCCTGGCCGCCGAGCTGGAAGCGCAGATGCAGTTGGTGGTCGACCGCTACGAATGCGAATGGGCCAACGCCCTGAAAGACCCGGAAAAGCTCAAGCGCTTCCGCACCTTCGTCAACGACGAGCGCGGCGATCCGGACATCCACTTCGTCAAGGAACGTGGCCAGCGCCGCCCGGTGCATGCCTCTGAACTCCACCTGATCCCCGTTACCGAGGAGGTGCTCTGATGAGCCAGTCGAATGTCGTGCGTGCCGAATTCCGCCCCGCCGCTCAACCCGCCGAGTGGCGGGAGCTGTGCAGCCGTGAGGATCTGGTCGCCAACTCCGGCGTGGTCGCCTGGTTCGAGGGCGTACAGGTCGCGCTCTTCCACCTGCCGCACACCGCGGACGGTGAAAAGGTCTACGCCACCGAAAATCGCGACCCCAAGTCCGGCGCCAACGTCATAGGTCGCGGCATAGTCGGCCAGCTCAAGGGTGACCTGGTCATCGCCTCGCCGCTGTACAAGCAGCACTTCCGCCTGGAAGACGGCAGCTGCCTGGAATACCCCGAGCAAAGCCTGCGCGTCTGGCCGGTGCGGCTCAACGGCGATGCCGTGGAGATCGGTGTGGCCGGCTAGGCGCTGCCGCCTGGTCTGAGCCATCCAGCGTGGGCTGCATGCCCACGCCGATTAATCACCCGTGCCGGGTCGGTCCGTTGACCGCCCTGACACCTGCTGCCTGAAAGACCGGCACCCCGGTCTCGAACAAGCCCCTTTTCCTGCCCCAGCCCTCATAGAGAGTCTCCCATGTCCTATCTGGTCCCCGCGGAATTCGTCACCAAGATGGTCGACGCCGGCGAGTCGAAGGTTTTCATGTCGACCCGCGACACCCTGATCCGCGCCTTTATGGCCGGCGCCATCCTGGCCCTGGCCGCCGTGTTCGCCGTGACCGTCACGGTGCAGACCGGCTCGCCGCTGCTCGGTGCGGTGATGTTCCCGGTGGGTTTCATCATGCTCTACCTGATGGGTTTCGACCTGCTCACCGGGGTATTCGTCCTCACCCCCCTGGCCCTGCTCGACAAGCGCCCCGGCGTCACTGTGGGCGGCGTGCTGCGCAACTGGGGGCTGGTGTTTCTCGGCAACTTCGGCGGTGCACTGCTCGTGGCCTTTATGATGGCCTTCGTCTTCACCATGGGCTTTTCCACTGAGCCGGGACCGATCGGTGAAAAGCTCTCCGGCATAGGCGAGGCCCGGACCCTGGGTTACGCCCAGTACGGCGCGGCCGGCTGGTTCACCATCTTCCTGCGCGGCATGCTGTGCAACTGGATGGTGTCCATGGGCGTGGTCGGCGCGATGATCTCCACCTCGGTCAGCGGCAAGACCATCGCCATGTGGATGCCGATCATGCTGTTCTTCTTCATGGGCTTCGAGCATTCGGTGGTGAACATGTTCCTGTTCCCGGCGGCGATGATCATGGGCGGCGACTTCTCGATCATGGACTATATGCTCTGGAACGAGATCCCCACCGCCCTGGGCAACCTGGTCGGCGGCCTGGCTTTCACCGGCCTGACGCTCTACACCACCCATGTGCGCACCGCGCCGAAGCGCTCGATCGGCTGAGTCTTTAGATTAGATTCCGCGGGTTTCACCCGCCCTACCAGAGCAGAACAATCCGCCTCTGTAGGGCGGGTGCAACCCGCGCACTGATGGTGACCTGAACGGATGTCTGCATAAAAATGGCCAGCCAACTGAAGGTCTCCGTAGGGCAGCATTCCGACAAGGGCCGCAAGGCGCTGAATCAGGACTTCCACGGGGTCTACCTGCCCAACGAGCCGCAACTGAGCGCCAAGGGCATCGCCATCGCCTTGGCCGACGGCATCAGCAGCAGCGATGTCAGCCAGATCGCCAGCGAAACCGCGGTCAAGGGCTTCCTCGAGGACTACTTCTGTACCTCCGAAGCCTGGTCGGTGAAAAAATCGGCGCAACGGGTGCTGGTGGCGACCAACTCCTGGCTGCATGCGCAGACCCAACGCAGCCAGTACCGGTTCGACAAGGACCGTGGCTACGTCTGCACCCTCAGTGCATTGGTGATCAAATCCACCACCGCCCACCTCTTCCATGTCGGCGACACCCGGATCTACCGCCTGCGCGGCGGCGCCCTGGAGCAGCTGACCCGCGACCATCGGGTCTGGGTGTCGGAGGACAAGAGCTACCTGGGCCGCGCCCTGGGCATCAACCCGCAGCTGGAAATCGACTACCAGGCCCTGGCGGTGGAACGCGGCGACTGCTTCCTGCTGGCCACCGATGGGGTCTATGAACACGCCAGCGAGCCGTTTATCCGCGAAGCCATCGCCCGCCACGGCGACGATCTCGAGGACGCGGCCAAAAGCATAGTGGCCGAGGCCTATGCCCAGGGCAGCACGGACAACCTCACCCTGCAGCTGCTGCGGGTCGACGACCTGCCCGACCAGGCGGCCGACGAACTCCAGCAACAACTGCAGGAGCTGGCGCTGCCGCCGCTGCTGGACGCGCGCACGGTCTTCGACGGCTACCGGGTCGTCCGCGAACTGCATGCCAGCAGCCGCAGCCACGTGTACCTGGCGGTGGACGAGGCGAGCAACCAGCCGGTCGTGCTCAAGACCCCCTCCATCGACCTGCAACGGGACGCGGCCTACCTGGAGCGCTTCCTGGCCGAGGAATGGATCGCCCGCCGGATCAACAGCGCCCATGTGCTCAAGCCCTGCCCGCAGACCCGCAAGCGCCACTACCTGTACACCGCGACCGAGTTTATCGAGGGCCAGACCCTGACCCAGTGGCTGATCGACCACCCGAAACCCGACCTGGAAACGGTGCGCGGACTGGTCGAGCAGATCGCCCGGGGCCTGCGCGCCTTCCATCGGCTGGAGATGCTTCACCAGGACCTGCGCCCGGACAACATCATGATCGACAGCACCGGCACGGTGAAGATCATCGACTTCGGCGCGACCCGGGTGGCCGGCCTGCTGGATATCGCCGGGCCGTTCGAGCGGGACGAGCGGCTGGGCACCGCGCAGTACAGCGCGCCCGAGTACTTTCTCGGCGAAAGCGGTTCGCCGCGCTCGGATTATTTCTCCCTGGGCGTGATCACCTATCAGATGCTCTCGGGCCGCCTGCCCTACGGCGCCGAGGTCGCGAAAGCCCGCACCAAGGCCGCGCAGTACCGGCTGAACTACCAGCCGCTACGGGACGAGAACCGCGAGATCCCGGCCTGGATAGACGACGTGCTGAAGAAGGCCGTGCACCCGAACCCGCAGCGGCGCTACGGGGAGCTGTCCGAGTTCGTCTTCGACCTGCGCCAGCCGAACCGGGAATTCCTCAACAAGACCCGCCCACCCCTGCTGGAACGCAACCCCGTGCTGTTCTGGAAAGGCCTGTGCCTGATCCTCGCCATTGTCATAGGGGTGCTGTTGAACAGGTGATGCCCGCTTTTCGTAGGTCGGGTTAGCCGCGCAGAAAGCCGGTCCGACAAACCACGCCGCACCCGCCACGCGGCGTAACCCGACAATAGCGGAGCCCCGTTTGCCCGCGATGGCAGCGGGTTTCGCCGAAGCGCCACGGCGCTGCAAAACCGCGGGTTCCACCCGCCCTACAAGAGCCTCGCTGCGAATGGCCTACGGGCCCGACCACGTAGTCCAAGCGGATATTCACTCCGCCCCCTTTCGAGAGACACCTTTCGAGGCCGCCTTGCGCGGGGCGGCCTTGCGTTTTTTCTTCCAGGGCGCGGCGCCGGCCGGGCCCGGACCGCTGATGCTCAGGCGCAGGCCGACGCAGCGCTGCACCTGCTTGCTCATCCAGGCCGACTGCTTGGCCACGAACTCCTCCAGGCTCATCTCGCCGCTCTGGACCATGTCCAGGGCCTGCTCCCAGATGGCCGTGGTGCCGGGGTCGGCGATGGCCCGGGGCACGGCGTCGATCAGGCCGAAGGCGGCCGGGCTGGCGGCCAGGGACTTGCCCTGCTTGAGCAGGTAACCGCGGTCCAGCAGGCCCTGGATGATCCCGGCACGAGTCGCCTCGGTACCTATGCCGGTGGTGTCCTTGAGCTTCTGCTTGAGCCGGGGGTCGTCCACCAGCTTGGCGACGTTCTTCATCGCCTTGATCAGATCGCCCTCGGTGAAGGGCTTGGGCGGCTGGGTCCAGAGGTCCTTGAGCGTCACGCCGGCCACCGCGCAATCCTGGCCCTCGGCCAGGGCCGGCAATGCCTGGGGCGGTGCGACCTCGCGGCCCTTGGCCGGGTTCAGGGCCTCGGGCAGCGCCCGCCGCCAGCCGGGCTCGACTATGCACTTGCCCACCGCGCGCAGGGCCTGCCCGGCGCAGTCGAAGTCCGCCTGGGTGCGGTCGTATTCGTGGTTCGGCAGGAACTGCGCCAGGTAGCGCGCGCGGATCAGGGTGTAAACCGCCCGCTGCTTGCCGACCAGGCGGCCCAGGTCGACCGCGGCGGCGGTCGGGATGATGCCGTGGTGGGCGCTGACCTTGGCGTCGTTCCAGGCCCGGGAGCGGCGCTGCGCCTGCAGATGCGGCATCAGCGCGGCCAGGCCGGGGTCGGCGCGCCCCAGGGCCGCCAGTATCTGCGGCGCCTCGTCGTGCTGGCTCTGGGGCAGGTAACCGCAGTCGCTGCGCGGGTAGGTGATGACCTTGTGGGTTTCGTAGAGCGCCTGGGCGATGTCCAGGGTTTCCTGGGCGCCGAGGGCGAGCTTCTTGGAGCAGACTTCCTGCAGGGTGCCCAGGTCGAACAGCAGGGGCGGCGCCTCGCGCACCCGCTCGGTACGCAGCTTCAACACCCGGGCATGGCTGGCGCGGCCCATGGCCGTCGCGGCGTCCTGGGCCAGCGCCTGGTTTAGGCAACGGCCCTGTTCGTCGCAGGCGTCGTCCGGCGCGCGCCACTGGGCGGTGAAGGCGGTGCCGTCGGCCAGTAGGGGTACCTCGATGGCCCAATAGGGCACCGGCACGAAATCGGCGATACTCCGGTCGCGGTCCACCACCAGGCGCAGGGTCGGGGTCTGCACGCGCCCCACCGGCAACACGCCCTGGTAACCGGACTGGCGCCCCAGCAGGGTGAAGAGCCGACTCATGTTCATGCCGATCAGCCAGTCGGCGCGCGAGCGCCCCAGGGCCGAATGGTAGAGGCTGAAGGTTTCGGCACCGGGCTTGAGCACCGCCAGGGCCTTGCGGATCGAGGCGTCGTCCAGGGCCGACAGCCAGAGCCGCTGGATAGGCCCGCGGTAGCGGCAATGCTCCACCAGCTCGCGGGCGATCATCTCGCCTTCGCGGTCGGCGTCGGTGGCGATGACCAGTTCCCGGGCCTCGCCAAGCAGGCGCTTGACCACCTTGAACTGGCTGGCGGTCTTGGGCTTGACCAGCATCTTCCACTGCGCGGGCACTATGGGCAGGTCGGCCAGGGCCCAGCGCTTGTAGCGGACGTCGTAGGCGTCCGGCGGCGCGGTTTCCAGCAGGTGGCCGATGCACCAGGTCACCGTCAGGTCCGTGCCCAGCCAGCAGCCATCGCCGCGCCGGGTGGCGCCGAGCACCTTGGCGATGTCCTTGGCCTGGGAAGGTTTTTCACAGAGGAAGAGCCGCATAGCCGCCATCATGGGTTCTGGATCAGGGGTACGCATAGCATGGGCAGTGATGGATATTCAGGCAAGCATTTACTGTATAAATATACAGCCCACCTTCCACAGTCGGCGTCCGTTGTTGCGCTGCGGGGCGCGGGTCGATACCGTCTTGCTCCAGGGCAATAGAGCTTCTTGTGTAGGGGCGAATTCATTCGCCTGCGGCCCGCCTGGCGAATAAATT
>DATDTH010000087.1:0-2181 GCA_035290985.1 Pseudomonas sp.
AGCCTTTGCCTTTCTCTTTGTAGCGGCGCAGGCCGATGACGTTGGCGTACTCGGTGTTGATCACCAGCTCGCCGTTCTCGAAGGTGGCCAGGCGGGAGAAATCGTACTTGCTGGCATCGCCATACGGCGCCATGCCCATGACCTTGAACTCGCCGTCGAGCATCTCGAAACCGAGGAACTCGGTGATCGCGCCGTACAGGCCACCGAGGGAGTCTGGATCGAAGAACTCCTTGATCTTGTGGATCTTGCCGTTCTCGCCGTAGCCGAAGAAGGTGGTGGCGTACTCACCCTTGCCGTCGATGCCGAGGATCGCGGTTTTCTCCTTGAAACCCGAGCAGTGATAGGCACTGGAAGCGTGCGCTAGGTGGTGCTCAACCGCTTCGATTTTGACTTTTTTCAGGTCGAAACCCAGCTGCTCCAGGCACCAGTTGATCTTGGTGCGGTAGCGCTTGTAGCGGCGGTTGCCCATCAGGATCGCATCGAGGGCGCGGTCCGGCGCGTACCAGTAACGCTTGGCGTAGTGCCAGCGGGCTTTGTCGAAGATGCTGATCGGCGCGAACGGGATCGCTACCACATCAACATCGCTCGGCTTGATCCCAGCTTGTTCCAGGCAGAACTTGGCCGACTCGTAGGGCATGCGGTGTTTGGCATGCTTGTCGCGCACGAAGCGTTCTTCTTCTGCTGCGGCAATCAGCTTGCCGTCGATGTACAGGGCCGCAGAAGGGTCATGGCTCAAGGCGCCGGACAGGCCGAGGATGGTCAATGCCACAGGTGTTAGCCTCTTTCAGGGCAGGTGCCGGGCACCTGCGGTAAGCGTTGGTCGAGCAGCTTGAACAGCTTGGAGTCGGCTGGCCAGTTGCGCAAAAATCGTGCACGGTCGCGCTCGTAGGCGCGGGCAAAACTGCGGTCACTGTGGTGCTGACGCATGGCGTCCAGATCGATCAGTGACCAGCGGCCGTTGTCCCAGAAGACGTTATAACCCTTGAGGTCGCCATGGCTGATGCGCTCGCGCAACAACGCGGCAAACAGTCCATCCAGCGCCTGCAACTCCGCTTCTGGCGGCCCTTCCAGCCCGGATGACAGATCAAGATAGGGCTGGAAGCGAGCGATTATATCGTGCCCAGGCAGATATTCGGTAATCAGCAACGCTGGGCCGCGTAACCAGCACCAGCGCCGCTCCAGCACCGCCAGTGGCTGCGGCGTGGCAATACCAAGCAGACTCAGGCGATGGCCCTCGCGCCAACTGTGCCAGGCGCGGCTCGGACGCCAGAAACGTTTGCACCAGTGGGCGAGGTTTTTGATGTTGTAGCGTTTGACCAGCAGCGGCTGACCGTTGAGGTCAACCCGCGCCACCGTGGCCGCGCCGCCGCCCTTGAAGCGATGACCGCTGGCGATAAAAGCCTCCGGCGCCGCCAGCAACGGCTGCAACTCGGCTTCACGGTCACGGCGCACCACCCGCAGGCCGAAGGCGCCGATCTTGGCGCTGAACAGGCTGCAATCACGACCAATTTTCTTCAGGTAGTCGCGCAGGCGCCAGCGCCGCACCTTGGCCACTTCCTTGAGTAACGCCTCAAGGGGCAAGCCATGGGCACTATTGGCCAGCAGGTAGTGGATCAACACTTCCTCCAGCGGCTCCTCGCCCATCGGCGGTAATTGGGCGAACAGCACGCCGAGGTTTTCCAGCACCTTGTCTTGGCTAAGCGGCTGGCCGGGGACTTGCCCATGCACGCCGCCGCCATCGATCAGAAACAGCTGGCCGTCACGCTGCAGCAGGTTGTCCAAGTGCAAGTCGGCCTGCCACAGGCCGCGTCCATGCAACTGACCGATCACCCCCAGAGCGCTGGCCAGCAACGCCTGGCGCGGGGCATTCAGCTCATCGCCAACGCCCTGTTCGGCCCAGGCGGTGGCCAGGCTTTGGGCGCCGTCGAGGTAGTCGAACAACAGCCAACCGCCGCCGTCCTGTTGGCCGTCAGCCAGCAGTTGCGGAGTGTTCAGGCCTTGCTCGGCAAGCAGACGCGCACCCTGCACTTCACGCTGAAAATGCCGCGCAGCCTTGCTGCCCACCAGCAATTTGGCCAGAACCGCACGACCACGCCAGATGGCTCGGCCGACATAGCGCTGACCCGGCAATACGCGCAGCAAGCTATGCAGCTCAAGGCTCTCGACGTTAGCAAGGTCGAT
>DATDTH010000088.1:0-3163 GCA_035290985.1 Pseudomonas sp.
GGGTGCCGAGCGCCACCAGCAGGGTCAGCGGCTGGCGCTCGAGCACCCACTGCAGGCACAGGCCGTAGCGGACGATCAGGGCCTCGATCCAGGCGCCGCTGACGCGGTAGAAGCGGCTCTGCTCGGCCTCGGGCTCGGCCCGCAGCAGACGCGCGCACATCATCGGCGTCAGGCTCAGGGAGATCACCAGGGAAATCAGGATCGCCACCGCCAGGGTCAGGGCGAACTCGCGAAACAGCCGGCCGACCACATCGGCCATGAACAGCAGCGGGATCAGCACGGCGATCAGCGAGACGGTCAGGGACACCAGGGTGAAGCCGATCTGCCGCGCGCCCTTGAGCGCCGCCTGCAGCGGCGTCTCGCCCTCCTCCAGGTGCCGGGCGATGTTCTCCAGCATGACGATGGCATCGTCCACCACGAAACCGGTGGCGATGGTCAGCGCCATCAGGGTCAGGTTGTTCAGGGTGAAACCGGCCAGGTACATCACGGCGAAGGTGCCGATCAGCGACAGCGGCACGACTATGGAGGGGATCAGGGTGGCCGAGACCTTGCGCAGGAACAGGAAGGTCACCAGCACCACCAGGGCCACGGCCATCAAGAGCTCATGCTGCACGTCACGCACCGCGGCGCGTATGGTCTGGGTCCGGTCGGTCAGCACCGCCACTTCGACACTGGCCGGCAAGCCGGCGGTGATGGCCGGCAGCAGAGCCTGGATCCGCTCCACCACCTCGATCACGTTGGCGCCGGGCTGGCGCTGGATATTCACCAGCACCGCGGCGTTGGCATTGGCCCAGGCCGCCAGCCGTTCGTTCTCCGCGCCGTCCTCGACCAGGGCCACATCCTTCAGGCGCAACGGGGCGCCGTTCTGGTAGCTGAGGATCAGCTCGCGGTATTCCTCCGGGGATTTGAGCTGGTCGTTGGCGTCCAGTTGCGAGACCCGGGTCGGCCCGTCGAAGTTGCCCTTGGGCTGGTTGACATTGGACGCGGTGATCAGCGAACGCACGTCGCCCAGGTTCAGGCCATGGGCGGCCAGGGCCTCGGCGTCGACCTTGATCCGCACCGCCGGGCGCTGGCCGCCGGCCAGGGTGACCAGGCCGACGCCACTGATCTGCGCCAGCTTCTGCGCCAGGCGGGTGTCCACCAGGTCGTTGATCTCGGGCAGCGGCAGGGTTTTCGAGCTGATCGCCAGGGTCAGCACCGGAGTGTCAGCCGGGTTGACCTTGTTGTACACCGGCGGCGCCGGCAGGTCGTTGGGCAGCAGGTTGGTCGCGCCGTTGATCGCGGCCTGCACTTCCTGCTCGGCCACGTCCAGCTCGACTTCCAGGTCGAAGCGCAGGGTGATCACCGAGGCCCCGCCCGAGCTGCTGGAGGACATCTGCTTGAGGCCGGCCATCTGCCCGAATTGACGCTCCAGGGGCGCGGTCACCGCACTGGTCATCACCTCCGGGCTGGCGCCCGGGTAGAGGGTCAGCACGCGGATGGTCGGGTAATCCACTTCCGGCAGGGCCGAGACCGGCAACAAGCGGTAGGCGATCAGGCCACCGAGGAAGATCGCCACCATCAGCAGGGTGGTGGCGACCGGTCGCAGGATAAACAGACGCGAGACATTCATGAGGCTTTGCGGATCCGGGTCGGGGCATCGCCTTTATCGCCAGCGGGCGTCGCTACGTCGGACTTCAGGGCGCCCTTTTCATCGCCGACCACCTCGACCTGGCTGCCGTCGCGCAGGCGGTCGGTGCCTTCCAGCACCAGGCGTTCGCCCAGGGCCACACCCTGCTCCACCAGCGTGTGCTGGCCATCGCTGGGGCCGGCCGTGATCGGCCGCACCTGCACCTTGTTCGCCGCGTCTATGACATAGACGAAACTGCCGCGGTTGCCGAACTGCAGGGCCGCCGTGGGAATCAAGCTGGCCTGGCGGCGGGTTTCCACCCGCAGGCGCACGTTGACGAACTGGTTGGGAAAGAGCATTTCCTCGGCATTTTCGAAGCGCGCCTTGAGTCGCACGCTGCCGGTGGCCGTGTCGATCTGGTTGTCCAGGCTATCCAGCCGGCCTTCGGCCAGCTTCAGCCGTTCGCCGCGGTCCCAGGCTTCGACCACCAGGGCTTCCCCGGCCCGGGCCCGTTTCAGCACCGCCGGCAGATCGCCCTCGGCCAGGGTGAAGATCACCGAGATCGGCAGGGTCTGGGTGATCACCACCAGGGGCAAGGCATCGCTGCTGCTGACCAGGTTGCCCACATCCATCTGCCGCAGCCCGAGGCGGCCGGCGATGGGCGCACGAATTTCGGTGTAGTCCAGGTTCAGGCGCGCCGTGGCCACCTTGGCCTGGTTGGTTTTCAGGCTGCCGCGGTACTGCTCGACCAGGGCCTGCTGGGTGTCCAGGGTCTGGCGGGCGATTGAGTCCTCGGCGAACAGGCCGCGGTAGCGAGCCAGGTCGATTTCGGCGTTCTTCAGCTGGGCCTGGTTCTCCTGCAGCGCGCCCTCGGCTTCCAGCAGCGCGGCCCGGTAGGCCCGCGGATCGATCACCGCCAGCAACTGGCCGGCCTTGACCTTCTGGCCTTCCTCGAACGCCACCTTGACCAGTTCGCCGGCGACCCGGCTGCGCACATTGACCGTATTGAAGGCGGTCACCGTGCCCAGGGCCTTGAGCTCGATGGCGAAGTCGCCCTGGGTGACACTGGCCACCCGTACCGGCACCGGCCCACTGTCACGGCCCCAGGGGCCGCCACGGCCACCGGTCTTTTCCGCCGGCAGCGCCGGCCAGAACCACCAGACCAGGGCCAGAGCCGCCGCCAGCAGCACCAGGGCCAGCAACCAGCGGCGCGAGGAAGGGGAAATCAGGGGTTTTAGGGTCGATTCGGCCATGGTGCGCAGTCAGTTCCGCAGTCAGTTCCTTTAAGGGCCTGAACGATAAGCAGTCTCGGCCATGAAGCAAAGCCTCTTTACCCCTCATTTACTCAATGCTGACCCTGGCTAAGCCCCTGACGCGCAAAAAGAAATTTATCTAGGCCGACATGCCCCCAGCGCCGCCCGCGCGATGGCGGAGCCTGGAATCGCACGCAAAAAAAACGGCCGGGAAAACCAGGCCATTTAGGGTCTGTTGACGTTTTGTCACGGCCGCGACGGAGCCGGTTTTTGCGCGGGGCTAGGCGCGAGGAGTGAGGTT
>DATDTH010000089.1:0-5990 GCA_035290985.1 Pseudomonas sp.
CTGCGCGAGCTGGGCCTGCTGGGCGAATGCACGGCCCTGGGCGCGCCGGTCAGCCGGTTGTATGGCACCACGGCCTGCGACGGCCGGGTGATCCTGGATACCCGTTACCACGACTGGCAACCCGACAGTTTCTGCCTGGGCATTCACCGGGGCGTGCTGATGACGGCGCTGCTGAACGCGGCCCGGCAGGCGGGGGTGCTGATCGAAACCGGCGTGAGCATCAGCCGTTTCACCCAGACCGCGTCCCATGTGCGCCTGTTCAAGAGTGATGAGCTGGGCGGCGAGCAGCCCTGTGGCGAGTTCGCTGCCTTGATCCTGGCTGATGGGGTGCGCTCCAGCCTGCGTGCCCAGATGCAGGTCAAGCAGTGGGTGCGGCCCTATCCCTGGGGCGCCCTGTGGAGCATCCTGCCGACGCCCGCCGGCGCGGAGTCCACCGACCTGCGCCAGTGGTACCGCGGCTGTTCGCAGATGTTCGGCATCATGCCCACAGGCGCCACCCACCAGGCGCGCCAGCAAACCCTGAGCAGCCTGTTCTGGAGCCTGCCCACGGCCGCTTATGCCACCTGGCGCGAGGCCGGGCTGGAGGCCTGGAAAACCCAGGTCGGGCAACTGGCCGGCGCTGCCGCCGTGCCTTTCTTGCAGCAGATCGAACGCCCCGAGCAACTGACCCTGGCGGCCTATGCCGATGTGCGCATGCAGCGCTGGCACGATGGCCGGGTCCTGGCCATCGGCGACTGCGCCCACGCCATGAGCCCGCAACTTGGCCAGGGCGCGAATATGGCCCTGGTGGATGCGGCTGCCCTGGCCAGGGCATTGGTCACCGAGGCCGGGCAGGGCCGCGCGGCCCTCGACTGGAACCAGGTGTTCGGCGACTACGCCGGGGCCCGGCGCCAGCACCTGCGCTATTACCGCCAGGCCAGTCGCCTGCTGACGCCGCTGTTTCAATCCAACAGCCGCAGCCTGGCGCTGCTGCGCGACACCGCGCTGTTCCTGGCGCGGCACAGCCCCCTGGGCCGTGCCCATGCGGTGACCACCCTGGTCGGCGCGCGCACGGGCTGGCTGTTCAGCGCCTCTGTCGACGACGCGCTCTGCGCCTGGCGGCCGGACGCCGAGGCGTGCGGGCAGACCCTGGACTGAGGTGTGCTTCCCGGCGTTCTCGCTAGAGCGTTTTCACCATATCTTTGCCCATTCTGCCGGGAGGCAGTTTTCGTAGCCCGGATAAGCCTTGGCGCAATCCGGGGCAGCGGCGTCCCGGATTGCGCTGCGCTTATCCGGGCTACCAGGTACTGCAGATTTTATGAGGTGCTTTCGGGCGAGGCCTAGCCCCACTTATTGGCGACAGACTTTTCCCGAAAATGCGCTAGACACAATCGTCGAATCGCCATCAAGGGGTTGAGTATGCCCTCTACCTTGGAAGTCCTGACCAATCCGGTCGCCGTCCTGCTGGCCTGAAGGGGCAAAGCCGGCCATTCGGAGCTGGAGACGCGCACTGGCGTGCCCCCATGGACGCTTACAAACGAACCGAAAACAGTATGCGCAGCGCAGCGCTGGCAGCCAGAACATCAGTCGGTTTGATCCCGAGCAGTTTCCGGCAACTGTTGCTGAAGTGCGCGGAGTCGCTGAATCCGGCCATCAGGGCCGCCTCGGTCAGCGACAGACCCTGGCTGATAAAACCGACCACCGCGCGTAACCGCAGCCACACTCGATAACGCCTCAGCGGCAGTCCCATATCCTGCTTGAACAGCGCGCTAAGGCGGCTCGGCGACAGGCACACAGGCTCAGCCAATTCTTGCGCGGTGAAGTTGTACTGGGGCTGCGCTTGCATCGCGGCCAGCACCTTGAGTACCCGTGGATCGGTGAGGTTCGATTCGAGGGTCTCGGGTAGCAATCGCAGCACGATCTGTCCAAGCAAGGCCTCGCCTTCCTGCGGGTCACTCCCTTGCAAGTCTTCGATGCCCGTCAGCCAGTCACTGGCAATAGGTTCGGCGGCACTCAGCCCGTCGGTGGCCAAGTTGTAGCGCACCCGCAACTGCTGATAGAGCCGACTCTGCGTCTCGAAAAACAGCACGGCGACCGGATGTCCGCCAAAGGCCAAGGCATGTTCGACTCCGGCGGGTACGAACAACTGATCGTACTGCTGCCATGGGCTATTGGTGTCGCCTCGTGCCCGAATGGGCGCATGCAGCCCGAGGCAGAGCGCGCTGGTGCTATGCCGATGCTGGCCGATGTCGGGCAGCGGCCCGACATAGAGCGTGAGTTGGTTGCCCAGGATCAATAGGTTCTGCACGGAGGTCTCAACGTCAGTTCGTTCTTACAAGTGTCCCAGCCCTGGCGCCGATTAAGTTAGCCGACATCAATCAGGCAGCGAGGCGGTCCCATGAACGCGTTCAGTACCTTACAGACACAGGGTTTTCTCGCTCAAGGGCATCGATTCGCCGATGTCGAAGGGTTGCGCATCGGCTACCGAGACCATGGTACAGGCCCGGTGCTGGTGATGCTGCACGGTTGGCCGCTGAACGGCGACACCTTCGCGCCACTTGTCGATGCACTCGCTGCCCGGTTCCGTTGCATAGTGCCGGACCTGCCGGGGGCTGGCGTCAGCCGCTGGTCAACCCGTCACGACCTGAGTCCGGTCGGGCAGGCCCGTTTGCTGCAGGGCCTGCTCGCCACCCTGGGTATCGAGGCTTACAGCCTGTTAGGCAATGACAGTGGTGGGATTATCGCGCGCTACCTGGCCCACTGGGGCGCCACGCAGGTCGACAAATTGATCCTGCTCAATACGGAAATACCCGGGCACCGTGCGCCCAACCAGCGCCTGTATAAACAGCTGGCGCGCTGGCTGCCGGGCTACAACGCGATTGCCCGCATTCAGCTGAAAAATGCCGACTACCTGTGCTCGAAACTGAGTTTTGGCGGAACGCTCTACGATCACCAGCATTTGCTCGGCAGCTTCAATCAACGCTTTATTGCGCCACTGACCCGCTCGGCGCTGGCCATGGACGAAGCCCGCCGTTCCTTTATCGCGGTGCTCGATTGGTCGCAACTCGATGCGCTGAACGCGATCCACGGAACAATCAGCGCCCAGACCTTGCTGATCTGGGGGCGGCAGGACGATACCTTTCCCGAAGCACGCGCCATCGAGATGAGCCGAGGTTTCGGCAACTTTGCCGGCTTTATCAGCGTCGACAAGGCCCGCCTGTATGTCCATGAAGATCAGTCGGAACAGGTGACCCAGCACCTGAGGGCTTTCCTGGATAACGGGCCGCCGGATCATGGAAACGCAGCGGCGTAGGGCGCACGCGGCGTGCAGTGTTTCGATCTCGACGCAGCGTCAGGCCTTTTGTGTGTGCTCGAGGCCTTGGTTCAGCCATTTATCCAGCAGCGGCCAGAGGGCCTGGTTGCGCTGTTGGAAGAAGCCGAAATGGCCGATGCTTTTGAGTCCATGGTCCTGAGCGCGGATTTCCCGATGTTCGCGCTGGGCCGCGGGGAAATGGGCGAGCAGGTCGTGCACGGTAGCGGCGGGGGAGAACGCCTGATCGTCGGCGAACGACAGGGACAGAATCCGACCGCCATAGATGCGGTAGCCGCGAGTGTCGAGGTGCGGGTCGGAAAACAGGTAATCCGGGTTCAGGCTCCAGTTACGCCAGTCCCAGGCCACACCGGGCGGCAGGTCATGGCCGACGCCGAGGCGTGCGGGCAGGTAGCCGAGGCTGCGCAGCAACAGGGGGGCGAGCAGGTACCAGGCTCCCAGCAGACGCGGCCATTGGATGCGGGGGTAGAGGCGCCAGGTGCAGGTGCCGGAGGCCAGCAGAATCAGGCGCGGTACCTGTTGCAGGCTCGGGGCCAGGCCGCAGAGGTGGCCACCGGAACTGTGCCCGACCAGGGTGATCGCGTCCCATGGCACCTGCAACTGCTCGACTGTGGCCTGCAGCATGGCTTCCAGGTCCAGCTCGGCCCAGTCACGCATCCGCGCGCGGTCGCCCCTGGCCGAGCCCTGGCGCGAGGCGCCGATACCGCGTGGGTCCCAGGTCAGTACGTCGAAACCGGAGTGGGCGAAGTGCTTGGCGAAGCGCCGGTAGTAGGTCTGCGGCACGCCAGTGGCGGCGTTCACCAGCAGCACACCACGGCGCTCGGCGGTCTGGTGGCGGTGAAGGGTGGCGGCCAGTTCGCGGCCATCCGCACAACGGATTTTCATGCTGACACCTGGGCAGTCGGATGAGGGGCAACCAGGGTAAGCTGTGGACCCGAGTCCACAGTCAAGCGCCATGTTGATCGCCGAACTTGAACGCCAGTCGGGCCTCAGCCGCGACACCATCCGTTACTACGAACGCATCGGTCTGCTGCCGGCTGCGCCGCGGCGCAGCAACGGTTACCGCGATTACGATGCCCATGCCCTGGTGGTGCTGAACTTCATCCGCGCCGCCCAGGAAGTCGGCTTTTCCCTCGACCAGTTGCGCGCCGCACTGCCGCACCTGCGTCAGCCGCCGGAGCGCTGCGCCGAGTTGCTCGCCGCACTGGCGGGCAAACGTGTGGAAATCCTCCAGCAGATCGCCACGGAAAAGGCCCGCTTGCGGCGCCTCGACCGCTTGCTGCAGCGTGTTCAGGGCGGCTAAGCCATCGCTTGGACGGCATGACCGCGACCTGGCGCCCGCCTGGCCGGCGCTTTACAGCTCGAACAGCAACAGGCTGCTGGTGCCGCCCAGCAGGGCGTAGCGCTCGTTGCGCAGGAAGGTCGCGGGGCTGGGCTGCTCGGTGTGCAGGCTGTCCTCGAGGCGGCCATCGCGGCGGTCGAACAGCAGCAGTTCGCCTTCGTAGCCGCTGAGGAACAGGGTCTGTCCGGCGACATCCAGTCCGCTCAGGGCGAAGGTCGCGGGGAGTGCGCTGTTCCAGTGTGTCTGGCGCGTGCGCAGGTCCACGGCCTTGAGCCGGTTGCTCTCGCCGAGCATCAGGTAGAGCGTCTGGCCGTCGGGGTCGAGGTAGGGGCTGTCGTCCGCGCCGAACGCGTAGGTCCAGAGTGGCGTGCCGCTGTCGGTCGCCAGGGCTTGCAGCTGGTAGGCGTAGTGGTCCAGGTAATACAGCTGCGCGCCGGCCAGCAGCCGGCCGCCTTCGCCCATGGGCCGCTGCCAGAGCGCTTTGCCGCTGGCACTGGCGTAGGCGTGCAAGCGGTTGCCGTCGTCCATCAGGTACAGCCGTTCTTGCAGGCTCTGCAAGGACTCGCTGCTGTAGCTGTCCAGGGTGACGCGCCAGCGCTCGGCGCCGCTCTGGCGATCGAGGGCGATTAGCTGTGCATAGTCCTCGATCAGGATCAGCAGGTCGCCGACCAGTTTAAGATCGCTGGCCGTGCCCGGGCGTTCGAAGCGGGCCAGGGCCTTGCCGCTGGCCTGGTCGAGGACCTGGATATGCCCGGCGTCCTCGGCCAGGTAGACCCGCCCGCCGCCCAGCACCAGGCCTGCGAGTCCGCCGGGGCTGGAGAAGGTCCACTGGGCCTGGCCGCTGTGCAGGTCCACGGCATGCAGAAAGGTTGAACCACCGCTGCTGAAAAAGGCCTGGGCAGCATCGCTGGCGACCAGGGTCATGCTTTCGCTCTCGCGGCTGTAGGTCCAGTCCATAAAGTCCGCTGGCTTGCCCTGGGGGTTGCGCAGGGCATCCAGACGCAGTCGATGGCGCAGGGTGACGCTGCTGCTGGTGCTCGGCTCGGGATGCTCAGATAGCTGCTGGTAGCAGGCGAAGTAGGCGTCCTGGTCGTAGCCGGGGGGCTTGGCGCGTTGCGCCAGGGCCGCTTCGAATTGCTCTTCGCGGTAAGGCGGCAGGGAGGTGCCCCGCAGGCGCAGGGAGACCAGGCGCTCGCGCTCGGGGTCGCCGACCTGATGCATGCCGTCATAGAACAAGGTGTCGATGCACTCGGTCTGGGCCTGGTACCAGGCCAGTTGCGCTTCATTCAGCGCGGCATAGGCGGCGCTGTGGTCGGGTGGCGTCGGCTTGGCCGGACA
>DATDTH010000090.1:0-7217 GCA_035290985.1 Pseudomonas sp.
AAGAGGTGTGCCATGAACCGCTATTACTACCTCAGTGAAAACCTCGACGACCTGGAACGAGTCGAACGCGAACTGGAAGCCCGGGGTATCGGCACCGAGCAAATACATGTGCTGAGCGAGCAGAGCGCCGACCTCGCGCAACACGACCTGCATAGCGTGCCCTCGTTGATGAAGAAGGACCTGGTACCGTTCGGCATCCGCGGCGCCTTGATCGGCCTGGGCCTGGCCGCCCTGGCCCTGGTTATTCCCTATCTGACGGGCTGGACCGACACCCGCGCCGGCTGGTCACCCTTCCTGCTGCTGGCGGTGATCCTGCTGGGCTTCGGCATCTGGGAAGGTGGTTTCCTGGGTTTCAGACGACCCAACCGTCATTTCCGGGATTTCGCCCGGAAACTGCGCCAGGGCAAACACCTGCTGTTCGTCGACGTGGAGCCCCGCCAGGAGGCCCTGCTGGAGCAAGTGGTGCAACTGCATCCCCAGTTGCAACTGGCCGGCACCGGCCCGGCCACGCCTCATTGGCTGATGGTCTGGCTGCAGGCCTGGCGCAGATTCCGGCAGATGATCTGAGCCACGCCCACCTCCGCCATCCTGGCGCCCGCCCGCAAAGGGCGATGCTTGGGCCCTGGCGTAGCCCGCCCCCCTGATCCGGCCCTGTCCGGGGTGGAACCTTGCCGCTCTGGCAGCATCGTTAACTAAGAGACTCGAGTGAAATGACCTCGTTACGCTGAGCAAGGGAATGACATGAGCAGCACAACCGAATCGACTCCGCTGTCGCAAGGCGCCCGGAATCGTGTTTTCAGCCACCTGGAATTTCCAGTCATCGGCATCGGCACGTCCGCTGGCGGCCTGCAGGCGCTGCAGCGCTTTTTCGAGCAGATGCCGAACGATAACGGCATGGCCTTCGTGGTGATCCTGCACCTGTCGCCGCGCCACGAAAGCAACGCCGACAAGATTCTGCAGCGTTCGACCCGCATGCCGGTGACGCAGGTCACTCACCCCCTGGCGATCGAGAAAAACCATGTCTACGTCATCTCGCCGGCCCTGAACCTGTCGATGAGCGACGGACACCTGGTCGTTAGCCAGTCGGGCCCGCTGCGCGGCCGGCATATGGCGATCGACCTGTTCTTCCGCACCCTGGCCAACGCCCACCAGGAACGCGCCTACTGCATCGTCATGACCGGTACCGGTGCCGATGGCTCGGTCGGGCTGGCCCGCATCAAGGAGCAAGGCGGCCTGACCCTGGCACAGGCGCCCGAGGATGCCGAATACGAGGAGATGCCGCGCAACGCCATCGCCACCGGCCAGGTCGACATCGTGCTACCGGTCGCCGAAATGCCGCAGAAACTGCTGGATCTCTGGACCAACGCGCGGGCCATCTGGCTGCCCCAGGACATCGCCGAGGACGTCCAGGTCAATCCGCCGCTAAATGTCGACGAGGCCAAGGCCGCCGAGCAGGCGCTGCACGAAGTCATTGCCCTCTTGCATAGCCGCAGCAACCATGACTTCAAGCATTACAAGCGGGCCACCGTGCTGCGCCGGATCGAACGGCGCATGCAGGTCAACGGCCTGGTTGACCTGCCGGCCTACCGGGACTTCCTGCAGACCCACGACGCGGAGATCCCGGCCCTGCTCGACGACATGCTGATCGGCGTGACCCACTTCTTTCGCGACCGCGAAGCCTTCGAGGCCCTGGAGCGGGAAGTCGTGCCGCAACTGTTCAGCCCCGGCAGCCCCGAAAACCGGGAAATCCGGGTCTGGTCGGCCGGCTGTTCCACCGGCGAGGAGCCCTACTCCCTGGCCATGCTGCTCTGCGAACAAGCCCAGCTCAGCGGGCAGTCGTGCAAGATCCAGGTGTTCGCCACCGACATCAACGAACAGGCCATCGCCATCGGGCGCGCCGGCCTCTACCCCCAGGCCATAGTCACGGACGTGGCGCCCATGCGCCTGCGCGAATTCCTCAGCCTGGAGTCGGCCCAGTATCGCGTCAAGAAGGACCTGCGTGAGAAGGTCCTGTTCGCCGTACACAACCTGCTGCGCGACCCGCCCTTCTCCAAGCTCGACCTGATCGCCTGCCGCAACCTGCTGATCTATCTGGACCGTGAGGTCCAGCGTGAAGTTCTGCGGGTTTTTCATTTCGCCCTCGCCCCGGGCGGCTACCTGTTCCTCGGCAGCTCCGAGTCGGCCGAGGTCTGCGCCGAGCTGTTCACCCCGGTGAACAAGAAGCACCGCCTGTACCGGGCCAAAGCCGCCAGCAAGCTGTCGCGCAGCTCTTCGCGGCTACCCATGAACGCATTAGTGACCTTGCCGCCACTGAGCCTGGAAAAAGCCCACCCACGCCGGACCTCGTTCGCCGAGATCCACCAACGGGTGCTTGAGCAGTACGCACCGCCCAGCGTGATCATCAATCCGGAGGCCGACATCGTGCACCTGTCCGAACGTGCCGGCCAATTCCTGCGCTACAGCGGTGGAGAGCCCTCCCACAACTTGCTCACGCTGGTCCACCCGGACCTGCGCCTGGAGTTGCGCACGGCCCTGTTCCAGGCCATTCAATCGGGCAAGAGTGTCGAGGCTCGGCGGGTCCGGCTCAACCGCGACGGGCACAGCGTCTACATCAATATGGTGTTGCGCCCGTTCTGCGATGCCCAGAGCGATTTCATCATGGTGCTGTTCGACGAGGTCGAGGCCAGCCTTGACAGCGAGCAACCGGAACCCCTCGACGCGGGCCAGGGCGAGGTCATCCAGCACCTCGAAGCCGAGGTGCAGTACACCCAGATCCAACTGCAGGACACCATCGAACAGGCGCAACTCTCGACCCAGGAACTCAGGGCTTCCAACGAGGAATTGCAGGCCATCAACGAGGAGTTGCGCTCCATCACCGAGGAACTGGAAACCAGCAAGGAGGAGCAGCAATCGATCAACGAAGAGCTGATCACGGTCAATCACGAGCTCAAGACCAAGGTCGAGGAAACCGGCAAGCTCAACGACGACCTGCAAAACCTGATCACCTCCACCGACATCGCTACCGTGTTCGTCGATCGCGCCATGCGCATCAAGTGGTACACGCCCCGTGCCGCCAGCATTTTCAATATCATTCCCAGCGATACCGGCCGCTCGCTGCTCGACATCACCCACCATCTGGCCTACGGGGATCTGGCCCAGGATGCCTGCCGGACCTTCGAGTCGCTGCAGTCGATCGAGCGTGAAGTCCGCAGCCACGACGGCCATTGGTATATCGCCCGACTGGTGCCCTACCGCACCGCCGAAGGCCGTACCGAAGGGACCGGCCTGACGTTTATCGACATCACCGGACGCCGCGAAGCCGAGGAACGGCTGCGCACCGACCAGGAGCGCATGCGCCTGATCGCCTTGAGTACCCGGGATTACGCCATCCTCACCCTGGACACCGAGGGTTTGATCACCAGTTGGAACCGCGGTGCCGAACTGATCTTCGGCTACCTGGAGCAGGAAGCCCTCGGTCAGTCGGGCGAGCTGATTTTTCTTGAGGAAGATCGGAAAAAAGGCACGCCGCGTGACGAGATGCGCCGTGCCCGGGAAGTAGGCCGGGCCGAGGACGAGCGTTGGCACCTGCGCAAGGATGGCACACACATCTATTGCAGCGGCGTGGTCACACCGCTGCGCGACAGCAGTCTGCAAGGCTATGCGAAGATCGCCCGCGACCTCACCGAGCGCAAACGCCAGGAGGTCGCCCGGGAGGACCGGCTGGAACAGACCCAGGCCGCCAATCAGCAAAAGGACGAGTTCTTCGCGGTCATGTCCCACGAACTCAAACATCCGCTCAACCTGATTCAGCTCAACGCCGAGTTGCTCGCCCGCCTGCCCGCCATCAAGGGCGTACCCATGGCCAACCGGGCCACCCGCAGCATAGTGGCCTCGGTCCGCAACCAGGCGCGGGTGATAGACGACCTGCTCGACCTGTCACGCCTGCGCACCGGCAAGCTGCAGCTCAACCGCATCCCGGTCGACCTGAACCAGGTTCTGGAAGGTTTTGCCGAGGTGCTCAAGGTCGAGGCCGAGGCCAGCCAACTGGCGTTCGAGATCAGGCTAGCCGAACAGGCCAAACCCCTGCTGGTGGACGGCGATGTCATCCGTATCGAGCAGATCATCTGGAATCTCTCGAGCAACGCCCTCAAGTTCACCCCGGCGGGCGGGCGGATCCGCATGACCCTGAGTTGTGACCGCGAACGTGGCATGGCGCGCCTGGACCTGATGGACAATGGCCAGGGCATCGCGCCGGCCGCGCTGCCCATCGTCTTCGACATGTTCAGCCAGGCCGCGGCCCCCCATGCCCTGCGGCACAAGGATGGCCTGGGCATCGGCCTCGCCCTGGTACGCCAGCTGACCGAGGCCCATGGCGGCTCGGTGCAGGTCGAGTCCGCCGGCCAGGGGCTCGGCAGCACCTTCAGCGTCTGGCTGCCCCTGTATGCGCACCCCTATGTCCAGGCCGCGGAAACCCAGCCGCAGAGCCAGGGCAAACTGCAGCAGCTGCGCGTGCTGCTGGTGGATGACTCCGCGGACGTGCTGGAAGTCCTGCGCATGCTGCTGGAAATGGAGGAAGCCCGGGTAACCAGCGCCGACAATGGCGCCGAGGCCCTGCGCCTGGCCGGCGAAACGGGCTTCGACCTGATCCTCTCCGATGTCGGCATGCCGGACATGGACGGTTATGCCCTGATCGCCGCCTTGCGTCGGCTGCCGACCCTGACCCAGGTGCCGGCCATCGCCTTGACCGGCTACGCCAGCCCCGAGGATATCCAGAAAGCCCTCGACGCCGGCTTTACCCGACACCTGAGCAAGCCCGTGACCCTCGAGGCCCTGCTCGAGGTGATCGAGCATCTGGACCTGCCGCCAAGGCCGCTTTCCGGAGACTAGAACCTAGGGTGGACCGGGCGTCGCTACGCTCGGGCGTAGTTCAGCGACAGTCCACCGATTTTGGCCGCAGGCTCGGCCCGATGCCTCAGGCCGACTGGACCCGACGACTGTGCAGATCGCGTTCGGCGGCGGCCGGCTGCAATTTCTGCAGGACCTTGCCCAGTTCCCCACGACTCATGCCCACATGCAGCTGGAACTGCTCGTCATCCAGGCGGTAGCCGGTGCAGAGCACCCGTAAGGCCGCCAGGATCGCGGCATATTCCTGGCTGTTCAAAAGATGGGGGGAGACCGCCAGCACGGCCTGGGTCAAGGCATGGCTGACCCTGTTCGGCTTGCTGCTGGTGATCAGCAGGTCCAGGTTCTGCTCCAGCCGTTCCAGGGTGCTGACTATCACTTCGTGAATCACGCTCGCTTCCATAGCAAGGCTTCCTCTACTGGGTTTCCATACCCGATCGCCGGCCCTGGTCGGGCCTCTGGGCGCTCGGCGTCGATACTCCGACATCGCCGGCTGGCGAAACGTGCGCCAGTCGCGCTTTTTAATTCACCGCCCCTTATGGGAGCCGCGGGCGGGCGAAGCGTTCAGCGCTGGCGCGCGGGCAAAAAAAACCGGCCCGACACCCGAAGGCGTGGACCGGCAAAGCATGGTCGATTTGCCACTACCGCAGCGGAACCGGCGGCCCCGCTGCGGTCAGGCGGATATCAGGCACAGCGGAACTCTTTTTCCGCCGCGTCGAAACGTTTCAGCATGCTGGCCGAAGGGCCCTGGCCCAGGCGACTGAACACCAGGATCGCCAGGCCGGCCAGGATAAAGCCCGGAATGATCTCGTACAGACCGGTCCAGCCGAAGTAGTTCTTCCACAGGATCACGGTGACCGCACCGACCAGCATGCCGGCCAGGGCACCGTTGCGGGTCATGCCCTTCCACAGCAGGGAGAGGATCACCACCGGACCGAAGGCGGCACCGAAACCGGCCCAGGCGTAGGACACCAGGCCCAGCACCTTGCTCTCTGGATTGGAGGCAATGAAGATCGCCACCAGGGCCACCAGCAGCACCATGGCCCGACCGACCCAGACCAGTTCGGTCTGGCTGGCGCCCTTGCGCAGGAAGGACTTGTAGAAGTCTTCGGTCAGGGCGCTGGAGCAGACCAGCAATTGGCAGCTCAGGGTGCTCATCACCGCGGCCAGGATGGCGGACAGCAGGATGCCGGCAATCCAGGGGTTGAACAGCAGCTTGGCCAGTTCGATAAAGACCCGCTCGGGGTTCTCGGTGACCGCGCCGGCGACATCTGGATGGGCGGCGAAGTAGGCGATGCCGAAGAAGCCCACGGCCACGGCACCCGCCAGGGTCAGGATCATCCAGGTCATGGAGATGCGCCGGGCCGCCGGAATGGATTTCACCGAATCCGCCGCCATGAAGCGCGCCAGGATATGCGGCTGACCGAAGTAGCCCAGGCCCCAGGCCATCAGCGAGATCACGCCGACGAAGCTGGCGCCCTTGAGCATGTCGAAGTGGGCGGCGTCCTTCAGTTCGATGGCGGCGAAGGTGGCATCCGCGCCACCGGTGGCGATCAGCACCACGATCGGGGTGAGGATCAGGGCGAAGATCATCAGGGTCGCCTGCACGGTATCGGTCCAGCTCACGGCCAGGAAACCACCGACGAAGGTGTAGGCGATGGTCGCGGCGGCACCGGCCCACAGCGCTGTCCCGTAGGACAGGCCGAAGGTGCTTTCGAACAGGCGGGCACCGGCGACTATGCCGGAGGCGCAGTAGATGGTGAAGAACAGGAGGATCACGACGGCCGAGAGGATGCGCAGCACTTTGCTCTGGTCCTCGAAGCGGTTGGTGAAATAATCCGGCAGGGTCAGGGCGTTGCCGTTGTGCTCGGTCTGCACGCGCAGGCGGCCGGCGACGAACAGCCAGTTCAGGTAGGCGCCGACTATCAGGCCAATGGCGATCCAGCCTTCGGACAGGCCGGACATATATACCGCGCCCGGCAGGCCCATCAGCAGCCAACCGCTCATGTCGGAGGCACCGGCCGACAGCGCGGTGACGAAACTGCCCAGGCTACGGCCGCCCAGGATGTAATCGGAAAAGTCCTTGGTACGCATGTAGGCGATCAAACCGATCAGCACCATGGTCGCGATGTACACGACGAAGGTGATCAGCATGGGGGTACTGGCTGTCATTGGGGATCTCCCCTCTCATTTGTTGTTATGTGAACGACGGAATGGATCCGCGCCCTGGGTTGGCAAATCGCGCCCGCCGAGGCGGGTGCGTTCTAGCGGGGGCTTCCAACCCCTCTGATACAAGAACGGGCGGGAGCCTGGAG
>DATDTH010000091.1:0-3636 GCA_035290985.1 Pseudomonas sp.
CGTTGGCCCCATCGCCACACATGGCGACCATCTTGCCCTCGGCCTGTTCGGCGCGGATGCGTTGCAGCTTCTTCTCCGGCGTGGCTTCGGCGATCAAGTCATCCACACCGGCCTCGGCGGCGATGGCCGCGGCGGTCAAGGGGTTATCACCGGTGACCATCACGGTGCGGATGCCCATCGCCCGCAGCTCGGCGAAGCGTTCGCGGATGCCGGGCTTGACCACATCCTTGAGGTGGATGGCGCCGAGCAGCTGGCCGTCGCCCGCCACCAGCAGCGGCGTGCCCCCGCTCTGGGCAATTTTCTCGACCTCCCGGGCCAGGGTGGCCGGCACCTGGTCACGGCCGAGCTTGAGGTAAGCGAGCACGGCATCCACCGCCCCCTTGCGGTAGGCGTGACCATTGCAGTCGGCACCGGACAGGCGAGTCTCGGCGCTGAACGGAATGTCGCGGAGCGCGTCGCGAGCCGGTGTTTCGATCGGCGCCAGGGCGCGCAGGTACTCGACTATCGACTTGCCTTCGGCCGTGTCGTCGGCCAGCGAGGCCAGCAGCGCCGCTTCCGCCAGCGCCTCGACGGACACCCCTGGCGCCTTGGCCAGCGCACTGCAGCGGCGGTTGCCGAAGGTGATGGTGCCGGTCTTGTCCAGCAGCAGCACATGTACGTCACCGGCGGCTTCCACCGCACGGCCGGACTTGGCAATCACGTTCAAGCGCACCAGGCGGTCCATGCCGGCGATGCCGATGGCCGACAGCAGGCCGCCGATGGTGGTCGGGATCAGCGTCACCAGCAGCGCCACCAGATACAGCAGCGGCAGGTCGCCGCCGGCATAGCGGGCGAACGGCTGCAGGGTCGCCACCACCAGCAGGAAGATCAGGGTCAGGCCGATCAGCAGGATATCCAGCGCCACTTCGTTGGGGGTTTTCTGCCGTTTGGCGCCTTCCACCAGGGCGATCATGCGGTCGAGGGTGGATTCGCCCGGGTTGGCCGTGATCTTCACCAACAGCCAGTCGGAGACCAGCCGGGTGTTGCCGGTGACCGCCGAACGGTCGCCGCCGGACTCGCGAATCACCGGGGCGGACTCGCCGGTGATGGCCGCTTCGTTGACCGCGGCGATGCCCTCCATGACCTCGCCGTCGCCGGGGATCAATTCGCCACTTTCCACCCGCACCAGGTCGCCGCGGCGCAAATCGCTGGCCGCCACCGTCTCGAATTGGCCCGGGCTTTTCTGCCTGCGCGCATTCAGTCCCTGGCTGCCGGCCTTGAGGCTGTCGGCGCGGGCCTTGCCCCGGCCTTCGGCCAGGGCTTCGGCGAAGTTGGCGAAGAGTACGGTGAACCACAACCACAGGGCGATCTGCACCGCCAACCCGGTGGATACTTGCGGGTTAGGCACAAAACACAAGGCAGTAGTGACCAGCGCCGTCAGCTCCACCACCAGCATCACCGGCGAACGCAGCAACTGACGCGGATCGAGCTTGACGAAGGCCTGCTTCAGCGCCGGTTGCCAGAGTGCCGCCAGGCTGGTTTTGCTCGGCTGTTTCGAGTCTTGCTTGGCGCCATCGAGCGCCTGATTCTGGGTATTCATCATGAGTATCCCTTAATGGCCCTGGAGCATGCCGAGGTGTTCAGCCAATGGACCGAGGGCCAGTGCCGGCAGGAAGGTCAAGCCGCCGACCAGCAGAATGGTCAGGGTCAGCAGGGTGACGAACAGCGGCCCGTGGGTGGGAAAGCTGTTGCTGCCCAGCGGCGCGCGCTTCTTGGCCGCCAGGCTGCCGGCAATCGCGAGAATCGGCAGGATGTAGCCGAATCGGCCGATCAGCATGGCCAGGCCGATCATCAGGTTGTGGTAGGCCGTGTTGGCGCCGAAGCCCGCGAAGGCCGAACCGTTATTGGCCGTACCTGAGGTGTAGGCGTAAAGGATCTGGCTGAAGCCATGGGCGCCGGGGTTGCTGACCGAGGCCGTCGCCAGTGGCAGGCTGGCCGCCAGGGCCCCGAGGACCAGCACACCCACCGGCATCACCAACAGGGTGGCCACCAGCAGCCGCACTTCACGGGCTTCGAGCTTCTTGCCGAGGTATTCCGGGGAGCGGCCAATCATCAGGCCGGACAGGAACACCGCAATCAGGACGAACAGCAACATGCCATAGAGGCCGGCACCGACACCGCCGAAGATCACCTCGCCGAGCATCATGTTGAACATCGGCAACATCCCGCCCAATGCGCTGAAGCTGTCGTGCATGGCGTTCACCGAGCCGTTGGAGGCCGCGGTGGTGGTCACCGCCCAGAGGCTGGATGCGACAATACCGAAGCGGCTTTCCTTGCCCTCCAGCGAACCCACCTGCTCGATCGACAGTGCGCCCAGGGCCGGGTTCGGCTGCAGCTCGGCGTAAATGGTCACGCCCAGGCCAAGCACGAACAGAATCAGCATGCTCGCCAGCAAGGCACGGCTCTGCCGCAGGTCCTTGACGTAATGACCGAAGCTGAACAGCAGCGCCACAGGAATCAGGATGATCGAGGCCAGCTCGAACAGATTGCTCCAGGCCGTCGGGTTCTCGAACGGATGGGCCGAGTTGACCCCGAAGAAACCGCCCCCGTTGGTGCCCAGCTGCTTGATGGCTATCTGACTCGCCGCTGGCCCCAGGGGAATGCTCTGCTCGGCGCCCTCCAAAGTCAGTGCCTGGGCATAACCGTCGAAGGTCTGGGGCACCCCCTGCCAGACCAGCAGCAACGCCAGGATCAGACAGAATGGCAACAGGCCGTAGAGGCTCGCACGGGTCAGGTCGACCCAGAAGTTACCCAGGTTATGGGTCGACTTGCGGGAAATGCCGCGACAGAACACCACCAGTACGGACAGCCCGACCGCCGGGCTGAGGAAATTCTGCACCCCGAGGCCAAGCATCTGACTGAAGTAGCTGAGCGAAGCTTCGCCGCTGTACGCCTGCCAGTTGGTGTTGGTGACGAAGCTCACCGCGGTATTGAACGCCAGGGTCCATTCCACGCCCGGTAACTGTTGTGGATTCAGCGGCAGCCGATGCTGCAGCAGCAGCATGCCGAACAGCGTCAGCAGACTGACGGCGCTAAACGCCAGCACGGCCCGCGCATAGCCCTTCCAATCCTGCTCGGCGCGTTCGTCAACCCCGGACAGGCGGTAGCAAAGCCGTTCGAGCGGTTGCAACAGCGGGCTGAGCAACGTGCTCTGCCCCTCCATGACGCGGAATAAGTAACGTCCGAGAAGTGGCGCCGGCAGCAGTACCAGCACGAAGAAGGCCAGAATTAGCCAATAGTCTTGAACCTGCATAGGACCTCCTAGCTACGCTCGGCGCGCAGCAGCGCGACCAGCAAATAGATAAAAAGCCCGATAGCGAGGCCTAACGAAACTCCGTCGAGAATGCCCATCTGTGCTCTGCTCCGAATTGCGCCTGGATGGCGCGTGAGAGATTCTCGGCAGAAAGGCCGTAAAGGAACGAGTGCCAGGCCAGGGCAAGCCCGTAAATAAAACGTAAAAAGTGCCTGACCTGGCAGGCCACGGAAAACCATCTGGCCATACCCGCAGCCAGATGCTGCCCGGATTGCACTGGCGCTAATCCGGCGCTGCTGATGCGCCAGCCGGGCCTCTGTCTATTCGCCTGCCGCAGCTGCTGC
>DATDTH010000092.1:0-3623 GCA_035290985.1 Pseudomonas sp.
TCTCGAAACCTCAGCCACTCGAACTTGAGTTAACCCACTAACCGTACAGGCCACTAGCACGGGGTATCTCGGTCGGCCTGGCGTGAGGCGATTCAAACGGCCGTTCGCCGTTAGTTCCCCGCATCGGAGTTTTATGCAAAAACTCCAGAGCTTTTCGCAAGAACCGGTCAGGGTTCTGCCACTAAATTCCATTATCCACTCGCGGGGCGTATCGGCATGGCCGACGTCCGGGGATCTGCTCGCGATTTGAGCTAGACCTAAAGAGTGCTCTTTACCCTTACAGTCTCTACAAGAGGATGGGCGTGATGTTCAAAGCCAGTCACGTCTTGCAGGAAGAGTTCCTTACCCGGATCTCCTCCCAAAAGGCCGCCGATTTTTTTCCCGTCATCAGCGCCAACTACAGCGTCGACGAAGCGGCCTATCTCACCGAGCTCCTCGAGCTCGCCGACCCCGGTGAAACCGGCATCGCCGCTATCCGCAGCGGTGCCCGCACGTTGATCGAAGACGTGCGCAGCCGGGACAATGCCGTCGATACACTCGACGCCTTGCTTCGCCAGTACAGCCTCGACACCCAGGAAGGGCTGATGCTCATGTGCCTGGCCGAGGCGCTGCTGCGGGTGCCGGACGCCGCCACGGCGGACGCGCTGATCCGCGACAAGCTGAATGCCGCCGAGTGGGATCGCCACCTGGGCAAGAGCGACAATGTGCTGGTCAATTTCGCGGCCTGGGGCCTGGTGATGACCGGCAAGGTGGTCAACCTGGACGGCGCCACCCACGCCCGCACCGGTGCCGGCAAACCGGGCACTGTGCTCGGCCGCCTGGTGCAGCGCTCCGGCGAGCCGGTGATACGCGCCGCGATGAACCAGGCGATGAAACTGATGGGCAAGCAGTTCGTGCTCGGCCGCACCATAGCCGAGGCCCTGAAGAACGGCCGCCCCTGCCGCGAGCAGGGCTACACCTATTCCTTCGACATGCTCGGCGAAGCGGCCCTGACCCTGGCCGACGCCGAAAAATACATGGCCGACTACCGCAAGGCCATCGACACGGTCGGTGCCGAGCCCCAGGTGGGCAAGGCGCCGAAACCCTCGATCTCGATCAAGCTCTCGGCCCTGCACCCACGTTACGAAGTGGCCCAGCGCGAGCGCGTGCTCACCGAGCTGTTCGCCAATGTCCGCGAGCTGGCGATCCGCGCCCGGGCCCTGAACGTCGGCATCTCGGTCGACGCCGAGGAGGCCGATCGCCTGGAGCTGTCCCTGGAACTGTACGAGAAGCTGATGCGCGATCCGGCCATCGCTGGCTGGGGCGAGTTCGGCCTGGTGGTCCAGGCCTATTCCAAGCGCTGCCTGCCGGTGCTGGTCTGGCTGTGCCTGCTGGGCAAGGAACTCGGCGCGAAGATGCCGCTGCGCCTGGTCAAGGGCGCCTACTGGGACAGCGAGATCAAGCAGTCCCAGCAGTGGGGCCTGGACGATTACCCGGTGTTCACCCGCAAGGAAGGCACCGACACCTCCTACCTGGCCTGCGCGCGCTACTTGCTGAGCGAGCACACCCGCGGGGTGATCTACCCGCAGTTCGCCAGTCACAACGCCCACACCGCCAGCTGCATCCTGGCGATCGCCGCCGAGCAGGCGAGCCCGCGCGACTTCGAGTTCCAGCGCCTGCACGGCATGGGCGATGCGCTGTACGACACCATCATCGAGAAACACGGGAAGACCGTGCGCATCTATGCCCCGGTCGGTGCCCACAAGGATCTGCTGCCCTACCTGGTGCGGCGCCTGCTGGAGAACGGCGCCAACTCCTCCTTCGTCCACCAACTGGTGGACCCGGGCATCCCGGTGGAGTCCCTGATCGATCATCCGGTGACGCAACTGCGCAAGTGCAAAAGCCTCGCCAATGACAAAATCCCCCTGCCGCCGGCCTTGTTCGGCCCGGCGCGGAAAAACTCCCAAGGCCTCAACATGAATATCCAGCAGTCATGGCAAGCCCTCGAGCTCGCCTACCAGCCGCACCTGACCCGTCAATGGCAAGCCGCTCCGGTGATCAACGGGCAGACGCTCGTCGGCACCGCCCAGGAGGTGCGCTGCCCCTTCGACCTGAACCAGGTGATAGGCACGGCCCAGTTCGCCACGGCAGCCCAGGCGGCCCAGGCACTGGATGGCCTGGCCGCGGCCTGGCCGCGCTGGAACGCCACCCCGGTGGAACAGCGCGCGGCGATTTTCGAGCGGACCGCCGACCTGCTGGAAACCCATCGCGGCGAGCTGATGGCGCTCTGCACCCTGGAAGCCGGCAAGACCCTGCAGGACGGCATCGACGAAGTGCGCGAGGCCGTGGACTTCTGCCGCTACTACGCCCAGCAGGCGCGCCTGCGTTTGGGTCGCGAGGAACTGCAAGGTCCCACCGGCGAGCGCAACGAGCTGTTCCATGAAGGCCGCGGCATCTTCGCCTGCGTCAGCCCCTGGAACTTCCCGCTGGCCATCTACCTGGGCCAGATCAGCGCCGCCCTGGTGGCGGGCAACTGCGTGCTGGCCAAGCCGGCCGAGCAGACCAGCCTGATCGCCGCCCGGACCCTGGAACTGTTGTTCGAGGCCGGCTTGCCGACGGACGTGATCGCCTTCCTGCCCGGCGACGGCGCGACCCTGGGCGGCGTGTTCTGCCGCGATGCCCGGGTCGCCGGCGTGTGCTTCACCGGCTCCACCGACACGGCGCGGGTGATCAACCGTCAGTTGGCCGACAAGGCCGGCCCGATCGCCGCGCTGATCGCCGAAACCGGCGGGCAGAACGCGATGATAGTCGACTCCACCGCGCTGCCCGAACAGGTGGTCAAGGATGCCGTGCAGTCCGCCTTCACCAGCGCCGGCCAGCGTTGTTCGGCCCTGCGCGTGCTCTATGTCCAGGCCGATATCGCCGAACGGGTGCTGGAGCTGCTCAAGGGCGCCATGGCCGAACTGAAGATCGGCGCCACCAGCGCGCGGGTCAACGATGTCGGCCCGGTGATCGACGCCGAAGCCAAGGCCGGCCTGCAGGCCCATATCGCCCAGCTCAAGGGCGAGGGCAAGCTGATCGCCGAAGCCGTGCTGCCGGCCGGGTTGAACGGGCACTTCATCGCCCCGGTGGCCTTCGAGATCGGCGGTATCGACGAACTGAAGAAAGAACATTTCGGCCCGATTCTGCACATCGTGCGCTTCCAGGCCCAGGAGCTGGACCAGATGGTGGCCGCGATCAACGCCACCGGCTACGGCCTGACCCTCGGCGTGCACAGCCGCAACGAGGAAACCGCCAAGCGCATCGAAGCCCAGGCGCGGGTCGGCAACCTCTATGTCAACCGCAACCAGATCGGCGCCGTGGTCGGCGTGCAACCCTTTGGCGGTTGCGGCCTGTCTGGCACCGGGCCCAAGGCCGGCGGCCCCAGCTATCTGCTGCGCTTCGTCAACGAACGCACCACCTCGGTGAACACCACCGCGGTGGGCGGCAACGCCTCGCTGCTGTCGTTGAACGACGCGTAACCGTTGTAGCCCGAAGGCATTCCGGGAGGTCGCACTGGCGTGACCCGGATGCTCTCCGGGCTGCGATGCTCAAACGCTGCCGGAGCTACGGTCCGGCGGCCATCCACTTCTGTTTGCGGGGAG
>DATDTH010000093.1:0-4181 GCA_035290985.1 Pseudomonas sp.
AGGGTTATTTCCGCCGCGATAACCTCGGGCTCTGGCCGTTGCGCGACCTCGGCCGGGGCGGCGGGGCCCACGGCAACCACCGGCGCCCCGGCGGGCTTCGGGCTCTGTTCCAGCTTGAGCAGGCGCGCCTTCAGGGCCTGGGCGGCCTCGGCGAAAAGCGCGAGCTCCTCGCGCATCTTGGCGTTCTGCTCTTCCAGCCCCTGCAACTTGAGGGCCTGGCCCAGGCCCACGCCGACCAGCAGGCCGAGCAGTGCCCCCGTTCCGGACTGGCTGACCAGCGCGCCGCACAACAATCCGACCAGCATGAAAATCCATTGCATGCGTTTCTATCCCGAACGGATGGAGAAATCCTGGCATCCCGGCGGGCCGCCATGTCCCGGCCCTCGGCTGTTGGCGAGCCTATAGGAAGCGTCGTTTGCACACCACAGAGACGACCCCAAGTTGTTAAACCGACACAAAAAACCCGTAGTCCCCATGACCAGCCGGCAGATCGCTGTTCACGGATTCGCCAACCCCGCTATCATGCCGCGCCCGAATACCCCGCTACAGGCCAGCCAAAACATGAACAAGTTGTTGATCGTCGGTGCCGAACTCGATCGGACGGACACCTGGATCAAGTACGAAAAAACCATGTGCAGCAGCTGCAACTCCAGTTGCTGCACCATGCCGGTGGAAGTGCGCTTCAACGACCTGCTGCGCCTAGGCCTGGTGGAAGAGTTCGAGCGCAACGAACCACGCAAGCAGATCGCCAAGCGCTTGCAGAAGGAAGGCATAGTCGAGCGTTTTCACCAGAAATCGGAAATCTTCACCCTGGTGCGCATGGGCAATAACGACTGCCTGTACCTGGACCGCAAGAGCCGCCTTTGCACCGTCTACGAGCAGCGCCCGGAGACCTGCCGCAACCACCCCAAGATCGGTCCGCGCCCCGGCTTCTGCGCCTACAAGCCCAAGCCCTGAAACCGCCCCACCGATCCCGCACCACGCATGCCAAGGGGCGTGATGCCGTAGGGCGGGCTCGGCGCGCTGTCCAGCGACAGCCCGCCGAAACCGAGGATCGCCAGCAAGCTGGCTCCTACAAGGTCACAGCTCGGCGCCGACCTGCTTGCGCGGCAGCGCCACCAGCCCGGGCCGGGCTGGCGTCTTGGGCTTGATCAGGCTGAAGTCGATCAGCGACTGCGGCTGATGGGGATTGCCGATCAGCAGCGGCCGTTCCACGAAGGCATCGCTCACCAGGCTCTTGCTCGGGTCCAGCTCGGCAAACCGCAGACCGGCCAGATCGGCCCAGGTGTGGATCAGGTTCGCGCTGCTGTAAGGGCGAGCGAGCTGCGCCTGGTAAGTCGCGGGGCTATGGCCTCGCCACGACTCTGAAGCCCACAGCATAAAGGGAATGGTGTACATGGGCGCCGTCGGCTTGCCTTCGTTGCGGCCAAGTACGTCGCCCTTGGGCGAATCGAACACCGCCTCGCCATGGTCCGACAGGTAGAGCAGGAAGCCATCGGGCTTGCGCGCGGCAAACTGCTCGATCAGGCTGGACACCACGAAATCATTGTAGAGCACCGCATTGTCGTAGCTGTTATAGGTCGGCAACTGATCCTCGGTGACCCAGTCCGGCACCCCCCGACGGTCCGTGAAACGCTCATATTCAGGGGGAAAGCGGTACTTGTAGCTCATGTGCGTGCCCAGCAGGTGCACGATGATGAACTTGCGCGGCGCGGCCTCACCGAGTATCCGGTCGAACGGCGCCAGAACATCGCCATCGTACTGGCGCGCATCCTGGTTGAGGTTGTTGTTCAGGTAGACCTGCTCGTCCGCTTGCTCGGAGAAGGTGGTGAGCATGGTGTTGCGCTTGGTCATGGTCTGCTGGTTGGTGATCCAGTAGGTCTTGTAGCCGGCCTGCTTCATCATGTTCACGATCGATGGCGTGCTCAGGTAGGCATCCGGACGCTGCTCGTCGGCGAAGGTCAGCACCTGCTGCAGGGCCTCGATGGTGTAAGGCCTTGGGGTCACCACGTTATCGAACACCGCCAGTTGATCACGCAACTTGTCGAGTCTCGGCGTGGTGGCCCGCGGGTAGCCGTACAGGCTCATGCGCTGACGGTTGGTCGACTCGCCGATCACCAGCACCAGGGTGCTCGGCTGCCCGGCGCGGGCATCCACCAGGCTGCCCAAGGGCGCGATCCGGGCATTGTCCGCCAGCATGGACTGCATGGCGCCCAACTGCTCGCGGTACTTGCGGTAGCCGACCAGTAACTGCCAGGGCACCGCGGGCTCGACCCGGGCCTCGAATTTCTCCAAGGCCTGGCGCAGGGTCGGTTGCTTGTTCAGTTGCTTGCCCAGTGGATAGACCAGCAGGCCGGCAACCAGCAGCAGGCTCAGGACCCGGGCCTGTGCGGGCGGAAAAGCCAGCGGCCGGACCCGCGTCCAGAGCAGCCAGGCGACCAGGCTGTAGCCCAGATAGACCGGTACCATCCACCAGGCGAAGTACTGGGCGAAGTACTCGCCGCCCTCCGCCAGATTGGACTCGAACAGGATAAAGATCACGCTCTGGGAGAACTGCTGGCCGTAGATGCAGAAGTAGCCCAGGCCGATCAGCGAGCACAGCCATAACACCAGACCGATGCCGCCAGCGATGGCCCGCGCCCGGGCCGGAAACAGCAGCACCGGGATCAGCCAGAGCGCACTCATCAGGAAGGCCTGGCGAAACCCCTCGAAGCCAGTGGTACCGGTCAGCTGGATCAGCAGGTGGGTCACGCCGGAGAAGTACCAAAAAAACAGGAACAGCCAACCGAGTCCCGCCCAATTCCGGGCCTGCCGGTTCTCGCTCTGCGCTCGCCCATGCATCTGTCCGCACCTCTGTTGACTGGTTGGCCCGCCCAGCCAGAGGCAGCGGACACATAATGTGAACCAGCCTACAGTTGCGCCTGTGAAAACCTTGTTATGGCACCTTCGCGGTGCGCTGAGAGCACCCGGACCTTGCAGTGCACATTTCGCGGGCATGGCCCGCTCCTACAGGGGACCACCCCCTCGATGACATAAAAAACCCCCCGCCATCAGGGATGGCGGGGGTTTTGCTCAGCTGTGAAACCTATCAGCTGTTTTTCTTGGCGGCGCGGGTACGCTCGCTTTCGCCGAGAATTTTCTTACGCAGACGGATCGACTTCGGCGTCACTTCGCACAGTTCGTCTTCCTGGACGAATTCCAGCGCCTGCTCCAGGGTGAAGCGGATCGGCGGAACCAGGGCGATGGTTTCGTCCTTGCCCGAAGCGCGCATGTTGTCGAGCTTCTTGCCCTTGGTGGGGTTGACGCCCAGGTCGTTGTCGCGGCTGTTGATGCCGACGATCTGGCCTTCGTACACGTCTTCGCCGTGACCGAGGAACAGCTTGCCACGGGCCTGCAGGGTTTCCAGGGAGTAGGTCAGCGCCTTGCCGGTCGCAACCGACACCAGCACGCAGTTCTGACGGCCGGACATGTCGCCGGACTTCATCGGGGCGTAACGGTCGAAGATGCTGGTCAGGATGCCGGCACCCGAGGTAAGGGTCAGGAACTCGTTGCGGAAGCCGATCAGGCCACGGGCCGGGATGTTGTACTCCAGGCGCACACGCCCTTTGCCATCCGGAACCATGTTGGTCAGGTCGCCCTTACGGTTACCCATCTGCTCCATCAGCGCGCCCTGGGAAACTTCCGGCAGGTCGATGGTGACGTTCTCATAGGGTTCGTGCTTGACGCCATCGACCAGCTTGATGATCACTTCCGGACGACCGACGCCCATTTCGAAGCCTTCGCGACGCATGGTTTCGATCAGTACCGAGAGGTGCAGCTCGCCACGGCCGGAGACCTTGAACTTGTCGGCGGTGTCGCCTTCTTCGACGCGCAGGGCCACGTTGTACAGCAGCTCCTTGTCCAGGCGCTCCTTGATGTTGCGGCTGGTGACGAACTTGCCTTCCTTACCGCAGAAGGGCGAGTCGTTGACCTGGAAGGTCATGCTCACGGTCGGCTCGTCGACCGACAACGCCGGCAGTTTCTCCACGTTCTGCGGATCGCAGATGGTGTCGGAAATTTTCAGGTCCGGGATGCCGGTGATGCAGACGATGTCGCCGGCGGTAGCTTCCTGCGTCTCGACGCGATCAAGGCCGAGGTGGCTCATGACCTGCAGGATCTTGCCGTTGCGCTTGTTGCCTTCG
>DATDTH010000094.1:0-4264 GCA_035290985.1 Pseudomonas sp.
GCCTCGATCGCGGCATTCAGCGCCAGCAGGTTGGTCTGTTCGGCGATGCTCTGGATCACCCCCAGCACGGTGCCGATCTCGTCGCTCTGCGTGTGCAGCCGATTGATCACTTCCGCCCCCTGCTGGATCGACTCCGACAGCTGCTCGATCGATTGCAGGTTGGCCTGCACCAAGGTGCTGCCCTGGCTCGCTTCCTGGTTGGCCGCCGTCGCCGTATTGGCCGTGCGCAGGGCCGTGCGAGCCACCTCCTGCACCGCCACGCTCATCTCGTGCACCGCGGTGGCGACCATATCGGTCTGCTGCCCTTGGGAGGACGCCGCCTGGCTGACCTGGGTGCTGATGTTGCTCATCTCTTCCGCCGCCGCGGCCAATTGGCTGGTCGCATCGCCGAAATGACGAATCAGGCCCTGCAGATGCTCGAGCATGGTATTGAAGGCCTGTGCCGTGTCGGCCAGCTCATCGCGCCCGACAACCGGTGCGCGCAAGGTCAGGTCGGACGAGCGCTGCACCTCCCCGATCACCGCATTCAGGCTGCGCAGGGGCCGGAGGATCGACAGGCTGATCCACAGGGCGGCGCCCAGCACCAGGATCAAAGCCAGGGCACCGATGGCCAGGAAGCTGCGCTCGATGCTCTGGTACTGCGCCTGGGTCTGGGTGTTCAGCTTCACGCCCTCATCCAGTTGCAGCTTGATCAGGCCTTCCAGCTCACCACTCAGCGGATCGATGACACCGTACAGACGCTCATTGAAGTTTTTCGGCTCCTGCGCCCGCAGCTTGCCGTTGGCGACTTCGCCAAGCAGTTCATCGGTCAGCCTATTGGCCTGGGCGAACATCGACTGGGTACGCTCGACCCGCACCCGCTCTTCGCGCGTCAGGTTGGTCGAGCTGTAGTCCCGCCATGAGGCCTCGATCCGTTGCCGGGCATCCCGAAAATTCTGCTGAAAGGTGGCTTCGTCGAACACCCCGGCCCGGTACTTGTGCGAGGCATCGACGATGCTGACCGCATAGGCGTCGGAGATGATCTTGAGCTGGCTGATCGGCTGCATGCGATCGGTGAACAGCTCTCGGAAGCTCTGATTGAGGCGACTGGCATTGGACAGGGCCAGGCCGATGACCAGCAGCAGCATCAGCAAGGGCACCAGGGCCAAGACCAACAGACGTAGCCGAACACTCAGTTGTGCCAACATCACAAACCTCCGCCTCGTGGATACGCACCCGCTTATCCATGCTTTGCGTAGGAGTTTAAGCAACCGGCTGCGGATTCACCCGCCGGGTTCCTTGCGATTGGCAATCGCGTATACCATCCAGCCGATTTCGGCGGCCAAAAACCATAACGCCGCGTCAGCCAATAAACTGAGCATAGCCGCCCACCAACCGAGCGTTTAGCGATGCATGCACTGCCCGCCCCCTCCCGTCGTCCTCGCTGGCGCAGCCTGGCCCTCCTGGCCCTGCTGCTCACGCCGCTGCTCTGGCCGCTGCAACAGTTGGCCGAGCGTTACTACACCAGCGAGCTGGTCGAACAGAACCGCCAGACCCTCGACCTCTATGTCGCCAACCTGCTCGGCACCCTGCGCCGCTACGAGGCGCTGCCACAAATCCTCGGTGATCTGCCGGCCTTGCGCGAGGTCCTCGGCCAACCCCAGCTGGCGGCAGCCCGGGACCGCGCCAATCGCCTGCTCGACCGCGTGCACAGCCAGACCGGTGCCGATGCGATCTACCTGATGGACCCGGACGGCACCACCCTCGCGGCCTCCAACTGGAACCAGGCCGACAGCTTCGTCGGCCGCAATTTCGCCTTTCGCCCCTATTTCAAGGAGGCCATGGCCGGCCGCCCAGGGCGCTTCTTCGGCCTGGGCACCACCTCCGGCAAGCGCGGTTATTATTTCGCCGCGGCCGTGAACGACGGTGACCGGGTGCTCGGCGTGCTGGTGATCAAGGTCGACCTGGACCATACCGAAACCCTGTGGGGCAATACCCCCGAGCAGTTGCTGGTAACCGACGGCAATGGCGTGGTGATCCTCACCTCCAAGGCACAGTGGCGTTTCCGCGCCAGCCGGGCCCTGAGCGAAGGCGAACGCCTGGAAATCGCCGCCAACCAGCCCTACCCGACCCTGACGCCCCAAGCCCTGGAACTCGACGAACCGGCCTGGCTGACTCAGAGCCGCGTACTCGCGGAAACCGGCTGGACCGTGAGCATCCTCGCCCCCAGCGCCCTGATCGACCGCCCGGTACAGACCGCCGTGGCGATCGGCGGCGCCACCCTGCTGGTGCTGATGCTGCTGCTCGGGCTGCTGATGCAGCGGCGCCGGCATTACCTCGAGCGCATCGCCCTGGACGCCCGCGCCCGCCGCGAACTGGAAATGCGCGTGCTGGAGCGCACCCGCGACCTCGAGGCGCTGAACAGCCGCCTGAAACAGGAGGTGCTCGAGCGCGAACAGGCCCAGCAGGAGCTGCTGCAGGCCCAGGACGAACTGGTCCAGGCCGGCAAGCTGTCGGCCCTGGGCACCATGTCGGCGAGCATCAGCCACGAACTCAACCAGCCCCTGGCCGCGATCCGCAGCTATGCCGACAACGCCGGCGTGCTGCTCGACCATGGGCGCACCGAGGACGCCCGCGGCAACCTGCGGCTGATCGGCGAACTGACCGGGCGCATGGCCTCGATCATCGCCCACCTGCGCGCCTTCGCCCGGCGCGACCGCCATGCCCCGCAAAGCGTGGCCCTGCAACCGGCCCTGGACGATGCCCTGGCCCTGCTGGCCAAACGCCGACGGGCCATGGAGGTCGAACTGATCCGCGACCTGCCGGCGGCCACCCTCTGGGTCCAGGCCGGCGAGACCCGCCTGCGCCAGGTGCTCGGCAACCTGCTGGCCAATGCCCTCGACGCCCTGGGCGAACGAGCCCCGCCACGGCGCATCCGCCTGAGTGCCGAACAGAGCGCCGAAGGCGTCAGCCTGATGCTGCACGACAATGGCCCCGGCTTTTCCGCCGAAGCGCTCAAGCGCGCCCGCGAACCCTTCTTCACCACCAAGACCAGTGCCCAGGGCCTGGGTTTGGGGCTGGCCATCTGCGAGACCCTGATGCGCGCCCTGGGCGGCGAACTGCTGCTGACCAACCATCCCGAGGGCGGCGCGTTGCTGATCCTGCAATTGCGTGCGGCTCCGCCCGGCGTCAACCTTCAACCTTCAGAGGACCTTTCCCATGAGTGACAGCGCCATAGACAGTCGCACCCAGGTCCTGCTGATCGACGACGACCCGCACCTGCGCCAGGCCCTGGGCCAGACCCTCGACCTGGCCGGCCTCAAGGTCCTCACCCTGGCCGATGCCCAGCAGCTGGCGGACCGTATCCCACGGGACTGGCCCGGCGTGGTGGTCAGCGATATCCGCATGCCCGGCATCGACGGCCTGCAGTTGCTGGCGCAGTTGCAGGCCCTGGACCCCGAGCTGCCGGTGCTGCTGATCACCGGCCACGGCGATGTGCCGCTGGCGGTACAGGCCATGCGCGCCGGCGCCTACGACTTCCTGGAAAAGCCCTTCGCCAGCGATGCGTTGCTGGACAGCGTGCGCCGGGCCCTGGCCCTGCGCACCCTGGTGCTGGACAACCGCAGCCTGCGCCTGGCCCTCGCCGACCGCCAGACCCTGTCCACCCGCCTGGTCGGTCAATCGCCGGCCATGCTACGCCTGCGCGAACAGGTCGGCGCCCTGGCGGGGATTCAGACCGATGTGCTGATCCTGGGCGAAACCGGTGCCGGCAAGGAAGTGGTGGCCCGCGCCCTGCACGACCTGTCGAGCCGCCGCGACGGCCCCTTCGTCGCCATCAACGCCGGCGCCCTGGCCGAGTCGGTGGTGGAAAGCGAGCTGTTCGGCCATGAGCAGGGCGCCTTCACCGGCGCGCAGAAACGCCGGATCGGCAAATTCGAGTTCGCCAATGGCGGCACCCTGTTTCTCGACGAAATCGAGAGCATGAGCCTGGAGGTGCAGGTCAAGTTGCTGCGCCTGCTGCAGGAACGCATGGTCGAACGCCTGGGCGGCAACCAGCTGGTGCCCCTGGACATCCGCGTGATCGCCGCCACCAAGCAGGACCTGCGCCAGGCCGCCGACCAGGGGCGCTTTCGCGCCGACCTCTACTACCGCCTGAACGTCGCGCCCCTGCGCATCCCGCCTTTGCGCGAGCGCGGCGAGGACAGCCTGCTGCTGTTCCAGCATTTCGCCGACAGCGCCAGCGTGCGCCACGGCCTGCCGCCGCGCACCCTGCAGCCCCAGCAAC
>DATDTH010000095.1:0-5793 GCA_035290985.1 Pseudomonas sp.
GCCGTGGTTGTCGATAAAGCGCATGGCCACGCAGCCGGACAGATCGGCTTCGAGCAGAGCTTCCTCGTTCTCGAACTCGGCATGCCCCTCACCGTGCGCGATGGCGATTGGCATGCGCGAACCGGCCATGCCACGCAGGAAGATCGAGGCCGACTCCTGCACCTGGACCATGGCCACCCGCGCCTCGAACTGCTCGGAACGGTTGCGCACGAAGTGCGGCCAAAACTCGCTGCCGGGAATCAGCTCATGCAGGTTGGAGAGCATCTGGCAGCCGTTGCACACGCCGAGGGTGAAGCTGTCCTTGCGCTCGAAGAAGCCGCTGAAGGCGTCACGCGCGCGGCTGTTGAACAGCACCGACTTGGCCCAGCCCTCGCCGGCACCGAGCACGTCGCCGTAGGAGAAGCCGCCACAGGCCACCAGGCCCTTGAACTCCTCCAGGCTGACGCGCCCGCTGAGGATATCGCTCATGTGCACGTCGACCGCGGCGAAACCGGCGCGGTCGAAGGCCGCGGCCATCTCCACCTGGCCGTTGACGCCCTGCTCGCGCAGCACGGCGATCTGCGGCCGCACGCCCTTCTTGATATAGGGCGCGGCGATGTCTTCGTTGACATCGAAACCGAGCTTGGCGGACAGGCCCGGATTGTCCTCTTCCAGCAGGGCATCGAATTCCTGTTCGGCGCACTGCACGTTGTCGCGCAGGCGCTGAATCCGGTAGCTGGTCTCGGCCCACTGGCGCTGCAGCAGACGCCGCTCGCCGCTGAACACTGGCGCGTCGTTGAAGCCGATATGGATCTCGCCGTTGTTCAGCGGCTGGCCGATCACGGCCACGCAGTCCAGGCCCGCGGCGCTGAAGTGCGCCAGTACCTCGGCGGTGACGTCCTGGTGCACCTGGATCAGCGCGCCCAGCTCTTCGTTGAACAGCACCGCCGCCAGCTCGTCGGCGCTGCCGGCCAGGGCGTCGAGTTGCAGACTCAGGCCGCAATGGCCGGCGAAGGCCATTTCCAGGGCACTGACCAGCAGGCCGCCGTCGGAACGGTCGTGGTAGGCCAGCAGCCGACCATCGGCGTTCAGACCCTGGATCACGGCGAAGAAGGCCTTCATGTCCTCGGCGTCGTCCAGGTCCGGCGCCTGACGACCGAGTTGGCCGTGCACCTGGGCGAGGATCGAGGCGCCCATGCGGTTCTGCCCGCGGCCCAGGTCGATCAGGATCAGGTCGGTCAAACCCTTGTCCATGCGCAGCTGCGGGGTCAAGGTCTGGCGGATGTCGAGCACCGGGGCGAAGCCGGAAACGATCAGCGACAGCGGCGAGGTCACGCTCTTCTGCGCGCCCTCCTCCTGCCAGCGGGTCTTCATCGACATCGAGTCCTTGCCCACCGGAATGGTGATTCCCAACTCCGGACACAGCTGCATGCCCACGGCCTTGACCGTGTCGTACAGGCGGGCGTCTTCGCCCGGGTGGCCGGCGGCGGCCATCCAGTTGGCCGACAACTTGATGTCGGACAGCTTGCCGATACGCGCCGCGGCGATATTGGTCAGGGTCTCGCCGATTGCCATGCGGCCCGAGGCCGGGGCGTCCAGCAGGGCCAGCGGGGTGCGCTCGCCCATGGCCATGGCTTCGCCGCAGTGCACGTCGAAACTGCTCGCGGTCACGGCGCAGTCGGCCACCGGCACCTGCCAGGGACCGACCATCTGGTCGCGTGCCACCAGGCCGGTGATGCTGCGGTCGCCGATGGTGATCAGGAAGCTCTTGCTGGCCACGGCCGGGTGGTGCAGCACGCGCTGCACACAATCGTCGATCGCCAGGGTGCTGGGGTCGAAGTCGTCGCCCAGCTCGGTTTCGCGGCTGGCCGAACGGTGCATGCGCGGCGCCTTGCCGAGCAGGACTTCCAGCGGCATGTCCACGGCATTGTTGCCGAAATGGCTGTCGGTGACGGTCAGTTGCGGCTCGGCCGTGGCCTCGCCGACCACGGCGAAGGGGCAGCGCTCGCGCTCGCAGATGGCCTGGAAGCGCTCGAAGTCCGCGGCATCGACCGCCAGCACGTAGCGTTCCTGGGACTCGTTGCTCCAGATTTCGTGGGGTGCCATGCCCGGCTCGTCATTGGGCACCGCACGCAATTCGAAGCGCCCGCCGCGGCCGGCGTCGTTGACCAGCTCCGGGAAGGCGTTGGACAGGCCACCGGCGCCGACGTCATGAATGAAGCTGATGGGGTTGTGCTCGCCCAGCTGCCAGCAGCGGTCGATCACTTCCTGGCAACGGCGCTCCATTTCGGGGTTCTCGCGCTGCACCGAGGCGAAGTCCAGGTCCGCCGAACTGCTGCCGGTGGCCATGGAGGACGCGGCACCGCCGCCCAGGCCGATCAGCATGGCCGGGCCACCCAACACGATCAGCTTGGAGCCGACCGTGATCTCGGCTTTCTGCACGTGTTCGGCGCGAATATTGCCCATGCCGCCGGCCAGCATGATCGGCTTGTGGTAACCGCGCACCTCATCACCCCGGGGGGTGGTGATCGACTGCTCGAAAGTGCGGAAGTAACCGGTCAGCGCCGGGCGGCCGAATTCGTTGTTGAACGCGGCGCCGCCCAGCGGGCCCTCGATCATGATGTCCAGGGCGGTGACAATACGCTCGGGCTTGCCATAGGCCTTTTCCCAGGGCTGCTCGAACCCGGGGATCTGCAGATTGGACACCGTGAAGCCGGTCAGGCCTGCCTTGGGCTTGGCCCCGCGACCGGTAGCGCCTTCGTCGCGAATCTCGCCGCCGGAGCCGGTCGAGGCCCCCGGGAAGGGCGCGATGGCCGTCGGGTGGTTGTGGGTCTCCACCTTCATCAGGATATGCACCGGCTCCTGCACGGCCGCGTAGCGACGGCTGTCGGGATTCGGGTAGAAGCGTCCGGCGACCGAGCCTTCGATCACCGCGGCGTTGTCCTTATAGGCCGAAAGCACCCCTTCGCCATGCAGCTGGAAGGTGTTCTTGATCATGCCGAACAGGCTTTTTTCCTGGTTTTCGCCGTCGATGTCCCAACTGGCGTTGAAGATCTTGTGCCGGCAATGCTCGGAGTTGGCCTGGGCGAACATCATCAGCTCGATGTCGTGGGGGTTGCGCCCCAGGTCACCGAAGCTTTTCACCAGGTAATCGATTTCGTCTTCGGCCAGGGCCAGGCCCAGCTCGACGTTGGCCTGCTCGAGGGCGGCGCGCCCGCCGCCCAGGATGTCCACCGCGGTCAGCGGCTTGGGCGTGGCATGGCTGAACAGCGCAGCGGCGGCGTCCAGGTCGGCCAGCACCAGCTGGGTCATGCGGTCGTGCAGCAAGGCGGCGATCGCCTCGGCCTCGACAGCGCTGAATTCACCCGCCACGTAATAGGCGATGCCGCGCTCCAGGCGCTGGATCTTGCTCAGGCCACAATTGCGCGCGATATCGCTGGCCTTGCTCGACCAGGGCGAGATGGTGCCGAAGCGCGGCAGGACCAGGAACAGCCGACCGGCGGGCTCCTGCACCGGCACGCTGGGGCCGTATTCGAGCAGGCGGGCCAGCACCTTCTCCTCGTCGCCGGTCAAGGTACCGGACACGTCGGCGAAGTGGGCAAACTCGGCATAGAGCCCGCTTATCGCGGGGACCTTCTGGGTCAATTGCTCGAGTAGTTTGCCGTGACGAAAGGCAGAAAGGGCAGGAGCGCCGCGCAGGATCAACATCTTCGGGACAGCCTCGGGAAGGGGGTGTGCTTTGAGGCCGTGCATTCTAGCCTAAAGCGCCTCGCCGCGGCACCCGTGCCGACCACCTGAAGCGAGCCGAGCGCTAACAGAGAAGTTGGCCCTTGTCGAGATATGGCAGCACCAGCCCTTTGCGTATACTGCGCCGATGTTTGCACAAATGGCGTTCCGCAGGCGCTGCGCCCCCTGGCTGCTGGCAACCGGAATTTTTCTGTTGCTCTCGGGATGCAGCGAGCCGCCCAAGCCCACTACCCTCGAGCGCGTTCAGAAGGAGGGCGTGCTGCGCGTGGTCACTCGCAACAGCCCGGCCACCTACTTCCAGGACCGCAACGGCGAGACCGGTTTCGAATACGAACTGGTGAAGCGTTTCGCCGACGAACTGGGCGTCGAACTGCGCATCGAAACCGCCGACAACCTGGACGATCTGTTCGCCCGCCTCGCCCAGGAAAACGGCCCGGTCCTGGCCGCCGCCGGCCTGGTGGGCAGCCCGGGCCGGCAGACCCAGGCGCGCTTTTCCCACAGTTACCTGGAAGTCACCCCGCAGATCATCTACCGCCAAGGCCAGAAACGCCCGAGCCGCCCCGAAGACCTGCTGGGCAAACGCCTCCTGGTGCTCAAGGGCAGCAGCCATGCCGAACAGTTGGCGAGCCTGAAAGCCGGGATGCCCGGGCTGCAATTCGAAGTGTCGGAGGCCGTGGAAGTGGTCGACCTGCTGCGCATGGTCGATGAAGGCCAGATCGACCTGACCCTGGTCGACTCCAACGAACTGGCGATGAACCAGGTGTACTTTTCCAAGGTCCGGGTGGCCTTCGACCTGGGCGAGCCGAGCAGCCTGAGCTGGGCCCTGGCCGCCGGCGAAGACGACAGCCTGCTGCAGAAAGTCGATGCCTTTCTCGACAAGGTCAAGCAGAACGGCACCCTGCAGCGCCTGAAGGACCGCTATTACGGCCATGTCGACGTACTGGGTTATGTCGGCGCCTACACCTTCGCCAAGCACCTGCAGCAGCGTCTGCCGCGCTACGAAGGTTTTTTCCGCAAGGCCGCCCAGGCGCAAAACATCGACTGGCGACTGCTGGCCGCCATGGGCTACCAGGAATCCCTCTGGCAGCCCGACGCCACCTCCAAGACCGGGGTCCGCGGCCTGATGATGCTGACCCAGCGCACCGCCCAGGCCATGGCCGTGGCCAATCGCCTGGACGCCCGGCAGAGCATTAACGGCGGCGCCAAATACATCGCGCAGATCCAGGCGCAGCTACCGCCCAGCATCGAGGAGCCGGACCGCACCTGGTTCGCCCTGGCCGCCTACAACATTGGTGGCGGCCATCTGGAAGACGCCCGCCGACTGACCGAGGCCGAAGGCCTGAACCCGAACAAATGGCTGGACGTGAAACAGATACTGCCGCGCCTGTCGCAGAAGCAGTGGTATAGCAAGACCCGCCACGGCTATGCCCGTGGCGGCGAACCGGTGCACTTCGTCGCCAACATCCGTCGCTACTACGACATCCTCACCTGGGTCACTCAGCCGCAGCTGGAAGACCGCCAGATCGCCGACAACAACCTGCACCTGCCAGGCATCAACAAGACCCCGCCGGCGGAAGTGTTAGCACCGCTGTAAAGAGGCTTTACCCACGACTGCTTGAAAACCAATTTCGCAGACTGGACGTAGGGTGGGCTTCAGCCCACCAACTCTTACCTAGAAGCGGTGGACTAAAGCCCACCCTACGCGCTGAATGCAAAACAGCTGGTGGGCAACGCTTCGCGGTTGCCCACCCTACGTTTGCTGGCGACGCATTTTAAAAAAGGCGCTTAGGGCTGCACTGCACTCATCGGCCAACACCCCACCCTCCACCAGCACTCGATGATTGAGAAAGCCCTGGGTGAAAAACTCGCCACGGCTGTGCACCACTCCGGCCTTGGGTTCGCTGGCGCCAAACACCACCCGGGCGATGCGCCCATGCACAATCAGGCCGGCGCACATGCTGCACGGCTCCAGCGTCACATACAGGGTGCAGCCCGGCAGGCGGTAATTGGCCAGCGCCTTGGCCGCGTCGCGAATGGCGACCATCTCGGCATGGGCGCTGGGGTCGT
>DATDTH010000096.1:0-3654 GCA_035290985.1 Pseudomonas sp.
CTTGATGGCGAATTTCAGCACCTTGATGATCTCTTTGCTGGCGACCTCGATGACGCTGACGGTGCCGCCGATCTCCGCCGAGGCCCAGAGCCGGCTGCCGTCCGGGTCGAACTCGACGTGCCGGGGGCGCTGGTCGACCAGGGTGTTGTCGGTCAGGGTCTGGGTCGCGGTGTCGATCCAGTGCAGCATGTTGGTGGTCTCGCTGGTGTTCACTGCCCATTTGCCGTCGGGGCTGACGGCCATGCCCTCGGGTTCGACGCCGACGTCGATCTGCCCCAGGACCTGGCTGCTCTGGGTGTCGACCACGGTCACCAGGGCATCGTCCTCGTTGGAGATGTACAGCCAGCGGTCGTTGGGGTGCAGGGCGAACTGCTCGGGGTCGGCGCCGGACGGTAGTTCCTTGATGATGCTGCGGGTGGCCAGGTCCATCACCTGCACCCGGTCGGAATCGCTGGCGCAGATGTACAGCAGCTTGTTGTCCCGGGACAGCGCCAGTCCGCGCGGGCGTTTGCCCACCGGCAGGGTGGCGGTGACCTTCAGGGTCTCCAGGTCGATCACGCTGAGGCTGTCGTCCTTCTCATTGGAGACATAGGCGGTGGCGGCCTGGGCCTGGCCGGCGAGGAGCAGGGCGCTGGCGAGGGCGGTACTGAGCAGGGAGCGGCGCATGGGGACTGTCCTTTCAGGGCGACGTGGAGAGCTGATTCAGGTGCTGTTGCCAATAACGGGTCTGCCGCGGGTCGATGGCCTGGGCCTGGGCCAGCCAGGCCGCGGCACGCTGGGGATCGGCGCTCACGGCCGTGCCGTGCTGGTAGAGCCGCGCCAGCTGGACCATGGAATAGAGGTCGTCCCAGCGCCGCACGCAGCGCTCGAATACCGCGATGGCCGCCAGGGGCTGGCCGCGGTCGAGTTGCCACTGGCCCTGCAGGCAGTTGGGGCGCGTGCTGCCGATCAGGTAGGCCGCGCGCAGGGGGTCGCCGGGCGGCGGCGGAGCCAGGGCCAGGCCGCCGCCGAGCAGCAGGGGCAGCAGGCCGAGAAGCAGTTTCATGGCGTCACTTCGCTAAGCCGGCAGCGGCTCTCGGGGGCATCCAGGCCCAGGCTGTCGAGTTCGCTGAAGGGGTGCAGGAAGCCTTCCTGGGGCGAGGTGCTGACCAGGGCGCGGGGCTGCACCAGGGGGATCGGCTGGCGCAGCTGACCGTCCCAGGGGCGGTAGCTCAGCTTGCGGCCCTTGAAGCCGTCCAGCGGCAGGTCGGGGGACAGGGCCAGGGCGCGGATGGCCAGGGCATCGGCGCCCTTGAGGCGGGTCACGGCGCTGGCGATGCTGCGCACGGCGATCCAGGCGGCGAAGTCACGGTCGTTCATCCAGCGCTGGGCCTGGGCCTCGAAACGTTTCTGCAACTGGGCGGCGCCGTAGGTTTCCACCGTCTTGTGCCAGCCCGTGGCGACCAGGCCCTGGGTGCCGGCCACCGGCCGCGGGTACCAGGTGTTGTAGGGCACGTATTCGCCGAAGTCGCCGCGCTCGTCGGCCACCAGCACCAGGTCGTATTCCTCGGCCTGGGTGAACAGCGGCATGTCGGCCTGGGCGCTGCGGCGCTGGTCGTTGTCGGCGCGCCAGGGTTTTTCCGCGATTATTTCCAGCCCGAAGCGTTTGGCGGCTCGACGCAGGGCCTGGGCGTAGGCCAGGTCCTCGGGCTGTTGGCCATGGATCAACAGGGCACGGCGCCACTGGCGCAGGACCAGGAACTGGACCAGGGCATCGGCGAGCATGGCGCGGCTGGGCAGGCTGTGCAGCACGTTGGGCAGGCACTGGCTCGCGCGCAGGTCGTCGTCGGCGCTGCCGGCATTGAACAGCAGGCTGTCCGGCAGGCTGGCGCTGAGCTGGCGCAGGCTGGCGGCCGGGGCATTGACCACGAACAGGCGCAGGCCTTCGTCATGCAGGCGAAGGGCGGCCTGCAGCAGCGCCTCGGGGCTCTCGCTGGTGACCGCCTGCAGGCTGTAGCGCTGCTTGAGAAAGCGTCCGGTGCTGTTGCTGTCGATGATCGCCAGCTTGGCGCCGCGCAGGCCGGCGTCCTCGGGTTCGGCGATGACGTTGGACAGCAGCGGACCCCGCGCCGGGGTGTAGCCCAGGTAGCCGATGGCGATCTGCAGGCCGGCCTGCTCGGTGGCGGTTTCGCTGGCCATGACGGGGGGCGCCAGCAGCGTGGCGCCGAGGACGAACAGATAAGCCAGGCGGTGGCGCATGGGAAGGACTCCTCTTCTTGTGCGCCCAGCATAGGAAGGCGCGCGGGAGGGGGGAATATGCAGAAAGTACCAGGCGGGCCGTACCAAGGTAGTAGGTCGGCCCGGAGCGGGCGGTTCTAGCATGGCGACACAAGAGCGATAACAACGAGGAACCTGCCATGCACCCCATCAAGATCCTGATGCTGCCCATCCTGCTGTTTTTCAGCCTGATCGGTTTCGACAAGCTGCACGCCGCCGGCGACCTGACCCGACGCACCCAGATGCTGCCGGACCTGGTGCTGGGCTCGGAAGAAAGCGACTACAGCATGAGCCAGCAGGAATACCGCCTGGAAACCGGCAAGGCCTACCAGCTCAAGCTCATCGCCAGCGGGCGCAAGGAGTACGCATTCCAGGCGCCGGAGTTCGCCACCTCGATCTTCCTGCGCAAGGTCGAGGCCGGCGGAGTCGAGATCAAGGTGGTGACCCTCACCGAGCTGGAGTTCGAGGATGCCGGCGAGGCGGAACTGTTCTTCGTGCCGATCAAGCCCGGTCGCTACCGCTTCTATGCCAAGGGTCTGGAAGCCAAGGGCATGCAGGGTCTGTTTATAGTCGAATAAGGAACAGCGACATGTCGGCTCTGTGGCGCATCAACCTGCTGGTCGTGCTGTTTTTCAGCCTGGTGACGGCGATCTGCATGGCGATGCTGTTGCGCCAGGCCGGTCATGACGTGCGCCGTGAACTGACGGCCGCCCAGGCGGTGGTCGAATACCTGCAGCAAGCCGCATTGCGCGACCCGGGCAGCCTGGATGCCGGGCTGGCCGGCAGTCTGCGTCATGTGCGTGTGCGCTGGCTGGATGGCGACCTTGTTTCGCCGGTGCCGGCCGGTCCCCTGGATGCCTGGTTGGGCGCCTGGCTGTATGCCATGCCGGCGAATGCCGAGCCGTTGCGGCTGACCAATGGCCGGCAGGTGCAGATCGCTGTCGATCCGAGTGATGAAATCGAGGAGGTCTCGGATTCCCTGCTGCAGCTGCTGCAGCTGTTCGGCCTGGCCTTGCTGTTCAGCCTGCTGGTGATTCGCTGGGGCGTGCGCCAGGGCTTGCGGGTACTCGATGACCTGCTCGCGGGCTTGCACCAGGTGGCCCAGGGGCGTTTGCAGGTGCGCTTGCCGGCCTATTCGCGGCACGAGTCGCAACTGCTGGCCGGGCATTTCAACAGCATGGTGGCGACCCTGGAACAGGTGCAGGCCGACAACGGCGAGCTGACCCAGGCGCTGCTGACCTTGCAGGAACACGAGCGCAAGCACCTGGCCCTGGCCCTGCACGATGACCTGGGGCAATACCTTAGCGGCATCCGCGCGCAACTGCTGCTGTTGCGTTCGATGACGAGTCACTCGGATGAGGTCGGCCAGACCCTGCACCGGCTCGAGGGCAACTGCCA
>DATDTH010000097.1:0-3266 GCA_035290985.1 Pseudomonas sp.
CGTCATTGGCGTCGCGGCGCTGGCGGGCCTGCTGCTGCTGGGCGCCGATACCCTGAAGCTTGGGCTGATCTGGGTCGGGGTCGTGCTGGGTCTGCTTGGGCTGGCCTGGTTGATCGTCTGGGGTGTCCGTCGCTGGCGGGCACAACGCGCGGCGCAGTCGCTGGAGCAGGCCATGGCCGACGAAGCCGACAAGGCCGTGCGCGAAGCCGCCGATGCGGGACGTCAGGACGAGGTGGCGGCTGTGCGCGAGCGCATGACCGAAGCCGTCAAGCTCATCAAGACCTCCCGCCTGGGCGAAACCTCGGGCTCGGCCGCCCTGTACGAGCTGCCCTGGTACGCCGTCATCGGCAACCCGGCGGCGGGCAAGAGCTCGGCGGTGGTCAAGTCGGGGCTGAAGTTTCCCTTTGCGGACAACACCGACAACGTCATCCAGGGCATCGGCGGCACACGCCATTGCGACTGGTACTTCACCACCGAAGGCATCCTGCTGGACACGGCCGGCCGCTACTCGGTGCACGAAGAAGACCGTGGCGAGTGGCTGGGCTTCCTGTCCCTGCTCAAGAAGCACCGCCCCAAGGCCCCGCTCAATGGCGTCATCATTGCCGTCAGCGTGGCCGAGCTGGGCGCCAACAAGCCCGAGTTCGCGATCGACCTCGCGCGCAAGCTGCGCCAGCGTGTGCAGGAGCTCACCGAGAAGCTCGAGGTGTTCGCACCGGTCTATGTGCTGTTCACCAAGGCCGACCTGATTGCCGGCTTCGTGGACTTCTTCGAAGACCGCGAACGCGGGGAGCGCGACAAGGTCTGGGGCGCCACCCTGCCTTACGACACCACCGGTCGGGGCGATGTCGTCGCCCAGTTCGAGCAGCAGTTCGACCTGCTGTACCAGGGTTTGAAAGATGCCTCGGTGGCGCGCATGTCGCTGCACCGCGGGGAGCAGTTGCCACCGGGCGTGCTGACGTTCCCGCTTGAATTCGCGGCCCTCAAGCCCGCCTTGCGCACTTTCCTCAACACCCTGTTCGAGGACAACCCCTATCAGTTCCGACCCATCTTCCGCGGTTTCTACTTCACCAGCGCCGTGCAGGAAGGGCAGTCCACCAGCCGCGCCAGCGAGCGCGTGGCCGATCAGTTCGGGCTGCAGCTCCAGCCGGGTCCGGCGGCAGCCGTCTATTCGCAAAGCGGCTTTTTCCTCAAGGAGCTGTTCTCGCGCGTCATCTTTGCCGACCGTGATCTGGTCAAGCAGTACACCAGCCGCCACAAGCTGCGCCTGCGCTATGCGGCCTTCTTCGGCGGGTTGACCCTGGTGGGCGCCGTGCTGGCCGGCTGGACCTGGTCCTACATGGGCAACCGTCAGCTGGTGGCGCACGTGCAGGCCGATCTGCTCAAGGCGCAGCAGGTGCAGCACCAGCGTGTCGACCTGCAGTCCCGCCTGGAAGCGCTGGAGATCTTGCAGGACCGCCTGGAGCAGATGCAGCGTTACCGGGCCGAGCGACCCTGGTCCATTGGACTGGGTCTGTACCAGGGCGACACGATTGAGGCCCGTTTGAAGGAAGAGTACTTCCATGGGCTGCAGGCCGTGATGCTCAAGCCGGCCGCTCAGTCCATCGCAGGCTACCTCACCGAAGTGAACACCCGTGCGGCTGAGCTGCGACCCCTGCAGCGCGGTAGCGACGCGTCGGTGGTGACTGCCGCTGACACCGCCACCCCGCTGCCACCGGCAGGCGCCGCCTCGGGCGTCATGCTCGTCAGCACCCAGGCCGTGGCAAACACCCCTGCGCCCGCCACTCCGGCCCCCGCCGCGACCGGCGCGCCCTACACCCAGGCCTCCAGCACCAACGTCACCGAGGCCTACAACGCGCTCAAGGCCTACCTGATGCTGGGCGACCGCAGCCGCCTGGAAGCCGGTCACATGAGCGATCAGCTCACCCGTTTCTGGCGCAGTTGGCTGGAGACCAACCGCGGTGCCATGCCGCGCGAGCAGCTGATCCAGCGGGCCGAGCGCATCATGTCCTTTGCCCTGGCGCAGATGAGCGATCCGGCCTTCCCGCAGCAGGAGCTCAACCTCACGCTGCTGGACCAGACCCGCGAGAACCTGCGCCGTGTCGTCAAGGGACTGCCAGCCCGTGAGCGCGTGTATGGCGAGATCAAGGCGCGTGCCGCCACCCGCTTTGCGCCGGTCACGGTCACGCGCTTCGTCACCGAGAACGACCGCCAGATCGTGGCCGGCAGCCATGCCGTCTCGGGCGCGTTCACGCGTGAAGCCTGGGAGCAGTACGTCAAGGAGGCCATCCAGAATGCCGCGCACAAGGAGCTGCAGACCAGCGACTGGGTGCTCAAGACGGCGGCGGCCGATGACCTGACCCTGGAGGGCAGCCCGGAGCAGATCCAGAAGGCTCTCACCACGCTCTACAAGACCGAGTACGTGCGCGAGTGGCAGAAGTTCATGCAGGGCATCACCGTGCACGACTTTGCCAGCTTCGATAAGGCCGTGGTGCACATGAACCGCCTGGGTGACCCGAGCAACTCGCCGGTGGGCGTGCTGTTGCACACCTTGTATGAGCAAACCTCCTGGGACAACCCTTCGCTGGTCAACGAGCGACTGGCCAAGGGGCAAAAGAGCTTCGTGGAGTGGTTCAAGCAACGCATCCTCAGTGTGACGCCCAGCCCCACGCCGGTGAACCTGAACCTCACGCTGGGCCAGGATGCCCAGATCCCCATGGGCCCGATCGGTCAGGAGTTCGCCAGCCTCAACCGCCTGATGATGCCGCGCGAAGGCCAGGAGCCGCTGATCCGTCATTACCTGGGCGCGCTGTCCAAGATCCGCTCGCGCTTCAACCAGATGAAGACCCAGGGCGATGCCGGCCCGGCTTCGCGCCAGTTCATGGTGCAGACACTGGAGGGCAGCGGCGAGCTGGCCGAGGCGCTCAAACTGGTGGACGAGCAGCTGCTCAATGGCCTGAACGAGTCGGCGCGCAACGCCCTGCGTCCGATCCTGGTGCGCCCGCTGATGCAGGCCTATGGCGTGATCGTCAAGCCTGCCGAGGCCGAGCTCAACCTCGTGTGGATGGCGCAGGTGTTCGAGCCCTATCAGCGCACGCTGGCCAGCAAGTACCCCTTTGACCGCAATGCCCGCATCGAGGCCAGCCCCGTCGAGGTGGCCAAGGTGTTCGGCGCCGAAGGCGCGGTGAGCAAGTTCGTCGAACAGTCGCTGGGCGCCCTGGTGCTCAAGCGCGGCGACAGCATCACGCCCCGTACCTGGGCCGACATGG
>DATDTH010000098.1:0-2686 GCA_035290985.1 Pseudomonas sp.
CAGCAACCAGGCCGCAACCCGAGTGGCCGAGGCCCGCCGCCTGCAACAGCAACGCCAGGGCTGCGCCAATGCCTTTCTCGACCTGAACGGCCTGCGCCTGCACTGCGCCCTGGCACCGGTCGACCAGGCCTGGCTGGAAAACGCCTGCGAGCGCCTGGGCCTGTCCCTGCGCTCGGCGCACCGGATCCTGAAGGTGGCGCGCACCCTGGCCGACCTGGAACAGGCCGAAACCATCGCCCGCCCGCACCTGGCCGAAGCCCTGCAGTACCGCATCAACCTGGGCGGGAGCTGAGTCCAGCCTGGATCGAAAGCGGCGATCCTCTCTTAGCACAACAGTACTTGCCCGCTGGCTAAGCCTACCGGCTAAAGGTAAAGTCCACACTGACGATATGGATACTACATACCTGCCAATTATAATAAATAGGGGCACCCATGAACTTTCTCCAGAACTTCACCATCAAGGCCCGTCTCGTCGGTCTAGTGCTTCTGTCCGCGATCCTGATGCTGGTGATCGGGGCCCTGGGTGTGAGCGGCATGGGCAACACCAAGGACGCGCTCAATTCGGTCTACCTGGATCGCCTGATCCCCACCGGCCAGGTCAGCCAGATCACCGCACTGCTGCAGGACAATCGGGCCCAATTGCTGCTTTCGCTGCAACACGATCCGGCCAGCGAGCTCAGCAGCCGGCACAATCACTCGCTCGACACGCACCTGCAGGTCGTGCAGACCAATATCACCAAGATCTCCGCACTGTGGCAGGCCTATATGGCCACCAGCCTGACCGCCGAGGAAGAACGCCTGGCGCAGGACTTCGCCAGCAAGCGCGCGATCTTCCTGGCCGAAGGCCTCAAGCCTGGCATCACCGCGCTGCAAGCCGGCAACTACAAGGAGGCGGCTGTCATCATGCTGGAGCGCCTCACTCCAACGTTCAACAATGCCAGCAGCGCGTCGGACCGGCTGTTGCAGTTGCAGCTGGATGTGGCGCAAAAGGCATTCGAACAAGCCGAGAGCGAGTACCAAGTGACCCGCAATGCCGCGCTGGGCGCGATCGTGCTGGCGATTCTGCTCAGTTCGCTGCTGGCCTGGCGGACCATAGCCGGGATCGGCCATGCCGTCGCGGAGTTGGAGCGAGTCACCGAACAGATGGCCCTCGGCAATCTGACCGTCCGCGCCGACTATCAGGGCCGGGATGAGCTGGGCCGTATCGCCATGGGTTTCAACCGCATGCGCGAACGTTTCCACGGCATGGTCGAACAACTCTCTGCTGCAACCGGCCAGTTGACCGCCGCCGCGGAAGAAACCTCGGCGGTCACAGTGCAGACCAGCGCAGGCATCCAGCAACAGCGCTCGGAGACCGAGCAGGTCGCCACCGCCATGAACCAGATGACCTCTACCGTGCAGGAAGTGGCGCGCAGCGCAGCCGGTGCCGCGCAAGCCGCACTGCACGCTGACCAGGCGGCGGACGATGGCCGGCAGGTGGTCAACACCACCATAGCGGTGATCGACTCGCTCGCCTGCGAGGTGGAAAGCGCCGCCACCGTCATCCGCCAACTGGAACAGGACAGCGACAAAATCGGCGGCATTCTCGATGTGATTCGTGGTATTGCCGAACAGACCAACCTGCTGGCGCTGAATGCCGCCATCGAGGCCGCGCGCGCCGGCGAGCAGGGCCGCGGTTTCGCCGTGGTGGCGGACGAGGTGCGCACCCTGGCTTCGCGCACACAGCATTCCACCACGGAAATCCAGAGCATGATCCAGAAGCTGCAGAGCGGTGCCGCCACCGCCGTTCAGGTCATGGAAACGGGGCGCCGCCAAGCCCAGCAGGGCGTCGAACAGGTCGCGCAGACCGGGGCCATGCTCGAGGGGATCAGCCGCGCAGTCGCCACCATCAACGACATGAACAACCAGATCGCCTCGGCGGCGGAAGAGCAGAGTTCGGTGGCCGAGGAGATCAACCGCAACATAGTGACCGTCAGCCTGATCGCGGAACAGACCAGCGCCGGCGCCGGACAGACCGCGGCCACCAGCGAGGAACTGGCCCACCTGGCCGATCATCTGCAAGGGCTGGTCAGGGAGTTCCGTATCTGAGCACACAACGCGCACCCGCGCAGCTCTTCACTCGGCCTCCGCGCACGGGCCATAGCCCGCCTAGGGCCGCTGGTCGATCAGCGCCTGGCGCGCACCGAACACCAGGAAACGTGCCAGCTCGGCCAGGGGCAGGGGCTTGCTGATCAGGTAGCCTTGCACCTGGTCGCAGCCGAACTGGCGCAGCAACTCCAGTTGCTCGGCGGTTTCCACGCCCTCGCCGACCACTTCGAGCTTGAGGTTGTGCGCCAGGTTGATCATGGCCCGCACCAGCTGGCAATTCTCCGGGCGGCTGTCCATGCCGCCGACGAAGCTCTTGTCGATCTTCAGCAGGGTGATCGGCAGCTTGTGCAGGTGCACGAAGGACGAGAAACCGGTGCCGAAATCGTCCAGGGAAAAGCGCACGCCCAGGCTGTCGAGGGCCAACATGGTCTGTTGCACCTGGTCGCTGCGGCGCATCACCGCGGTTTCCGTCAATTCGAACTCCAGCCACTGGGCCTCGACGCCGCGTTCGCTGATCAACCGGCTCAGGGTCGCCAGCAACTGGCTGTCCTGGAACTGGCGGAACGACAGGTTGATCGCCATATGCAGGGCCGGCAGG
>DATDTH010000099.1:0-11793 GCA_035290985.1 Pseudomonas sp.
CCACACTCGCCGCGCGGCGTAGCCTGCCAAGGCGGAACCCGGGTTGCACGCGGTGGCCGGCCGGTTGGATGCACTACGGGGGAGTCGGACCCGGCTACGAGGGCTCCCCCGGCACCTCGCACTTGCCGTCGAATACCAGCGCCATGGTACAGAGTGGTTTTTTAAATTGCGGGGGTAGTACATCCTTGAAATGCCAAGCAGCGAGAGCTGTTCCGGTCAGCACTATTGCTCCGCAGAAACCCAATTTCAACATTCGCCAGAGTCTACCGAAGCGGCCAAGAAAACGTCGTAACACTCCCCACGGTGAGCCGACCCTGAATGCGAAGTCTACGTAGGCCAAGGTCAGGACAGCGGACAATACACCCACTGCCACAGCACTGAACGGCCCCTTTAGCCCGCCTATTAGCACTGCTGTTCCCGTAACTGCCGCACATGGAATGCCATGACGCAGCAATAGAAACCCTCTGCCTTCGCTGACCCTGTCGCGCGGCAGCAGGAGCGAACTAAGGGCGACATCGAGGCCAGCCAACAAATGGGCAACAGGCCGCCAGAAATGATGCAAAAAATAGAGTCCAAGATTGGCCATAACGGCAGACATGACTGCTCCTGCCAGGCTAAAGAGCACCAGGATGGGATCATGATTGATAACAATCTCGGAGAGACTCAGCCAGCAAGGCACAAACATCAACAGCATCAGAAAAACTTCGGTTCTGCGCCAATCCGGGCCGTCGCGCCATTTACGCCAGTCCAACAGTCCATCCGGGGCCATACGCGGCAACACCTCAGGTGCCTCTTTCGTAAGACTGTCTTCCAGCATTTCGCAAGCACGCCAGTCCGCCTCGGTAAAGCGATCCACTAGCCGCCTGCGTCGACCGGCCTTCAATGGCTTCAACAGCAACCAAGCGGCACGAGCCTGAGCAGTGTCGGGGCGGCGCAAGGCCATGCGGGCATGCAGTCTTTCCTCCAGCCCTTCCAGCTCGCCACGGCGCAGCAACAGATCCCATTCGCGCAGCCAGCCCGCCTGGTTCGCCTGCAACTCGTCCCAGCCACACCTGGCGCACAGCGCCTTGAAGAACGGCTGCGACCACTGTGCTACCGCCAAAAGGATATCCACCAGTTGCCGATTGAAATGGGCACGCAGGTCGAACGGCTGTAACCAGCCCTGCTCATGCAATACAGCCACCCGCTCCAAAAAAGCCTGCTCGTCGCCCTCAGCCAGCAGGTCGTGCAGGCCATGCAGCTCGGTGGCGAGCAGGCGGTTGGCCAGTCCGTCCAGTTGCAGCGACGGCAGCGAGACTTCCTGCCAGGGCGTCAACCAACCCAGTCGGGCCAGTGCCCACTGGGCGGCCGAGTAGCCCTGCTCGCTGTCGTTCAGACAGCGCTCAAGCAGGCAGCGCTCGAACAGCGCCAGGCGGCCATCGGCCTTGGCCTGGGCGGCAATGACGTCCAGGCTGGGCGGCGCCAAGTCGCCCAGCCTGTCCAGCATCTGTGCCTGGGCGACTTCGGCCTCATCGGCCAGGGTCTTCGGCCGCTCCAGCTCGGCGACCAAACCGGCATCGCCAACCTGTCCCAGATCAGCCGTGGCGAACACCGGGCTGTCGTCTTCGTCCTGCTCTTCGGCGCGCAGGCGGGCAAACATCAGGGCCTGCTCGTAGGCCCCGCGCAGGCGCTGGAAGGCGTCGAGATCCTCATCGGGGCGATGCACCTTGAGCAGGGCGGAATAGCTACGCTTGATCGCGCGCTCGTCGGCATCGGCGCGCAGGCCGAGTATCGTCCAGCAATTCATGGCCGCCCCTTAAAAACCGCGATCGAGCTGATCCAGGCGCTCGTTCAGCGCGCCCCGCAACTCACGGATTTGCCGCTCGTCCTGGCTGTCCAGTACCCGCTGAAAATCATTGGCGAGCCGGGCGACATATTCGCGCACCTCGCCCAGGCACTCCTGATAGAGGCGATCCAGGCGCGCCACTATCATGCTGTTCACCTGCTGGTCACGGGGGTGGGTCTTGAGGCTCTCCAGGGCCTTGAGCTTGGCGGCGATCTCCTCACGGCTAAGTACGCCGGGGTTGTTCTCGATAACCAGGCGGCGATTCGCCCCGGTCAGCGGAATGCTCACATCGGCCTCCAGCAGGCCGTTGTTGTCGTAGGTGAAACGGATATCCAGGCTCACCTCACCGGCCTTGCGGGGCGGCACGGCCACACTCAGTTCGCCGAGGAAGATATTGTCCTTTATCAGGCGGCTCTCGCCCTGGAAGATCTTCACCAACACTTCCTTCTGGCCATCGTGCAGGGTCTGCACCTGCTCCACCCGGCTCACCGGCACCACGCAGTTGCGCTCGATGATCGGCAGATAATGACCGGACTCATAACGCTCCCCGACCTGATGGGTGGTTTCGATGCCCATGCTATACGGGCAGACATCGGTGAGGACCACTTCTTCCAGCGCTGCGTCGCGCGCCTTGAGTGCCGCCTGGATGGCAGCGCCCTGGGCGATGACTTCATCGGGATTGAGGTGCATCGACGGAAAACGCCCGAACAGACCGGCCACCAGTTTGCGCACCAACGGCATGCGCGTGGTACCGCCGACCAGCAGCACCTCATCGAGGTCGGCCACACGGATCCGCGCATCGCGCAGGGCCCGCTCGATCGGGGCACGCAGGCGGTCCAGCAAGGGCTCGAGCGCCTGGCGCAACTGATCCTGGGTAAAGACTTCGCTCCACTCGCGGTCATTGTCACGCAGGCTGAAGGTCACGCTGTCCTCCTGGCCGAGAGCATGCCGCACCCGTTGCGCTTCGCGCCGCAAGCGGTGGCGCAGCAGCGGCTGATCGGTATCCGGCAGGCCGGCGCCCTGGCGCTCGAGAAAGCGCTGCACCAGGGCATCGTCCAGATCCTCGCCGCCGAGGAAGTTGTCGCCGGAGCTGGCACGCACCTCCATCACCCCGTCGAAGCGCTCGAGAATCGACACATCGAAGGTCCCGCCCCCCAAGTCGAACACCAGAAAGGTGGTTTCCTCCTTCTGATGCACGCCGTAGGCCAGGGCCGCGGCGGTTGGCTCGTTGATCAGTTTGTCGACTTTCAACCCGGCCAGTTCGCCGGCCACCCGCGTAGCCTTGCGCTGGGCGTCGCTGAAATAGGCCGGCACGCTGATCACCGCTTCAGTCACCGGCTCGCCGAACGCGCGCTCGACATCGGCCTTGAGGCTTTTCAGCACCAGGGCCGAAAGCTCTTCGGGGCGGAACGTACGCTTGCCCAGGCGGACTTCATGGGCACTGCCCATATAGCGCTTGAACAAGGCCGTAGTCAGTTGCGGATGGGTCTGCAGACGCTCACGCGCGACCTGGCCGACCAGCACCTGGCCGCTATCATCGAGACCGACGACGCTGGGGGTGAGGAAACTGCCGAGGGCATTGGCGACCAGTTGCGGTGCACCCTCGCGCCAGACGGCGATCAGGCTGTTGGTAGTACCGAGATCTATACCGACGATCATGCCGACCATCACTCCCTTGAAGTGTTCATTGCATGCAAGCTGAGGCGATCGGGCCGCACAGCCCGCAACCGGCCAAAGGCCAGCATTAAAACCTGCCACTCCTCCGAGGTAAAGCGCGAGTGCAGCGGCCTGTGGGTGCCCCGCCAAACCCTGACGGCATCGAAGCGGGTACGCCTAGGCGTTGGCCGCGCCGCGCGAATCTAGGCTGGTGTTGTAGCGAAGCGAAACACAGCTAATGACCCCGCTGGGTTTCGCCGGACTGCTGCTCTACCCAGCCTTCTACGGGCTTCGCGTCCGGACGAACTTTAGATCGCGACCAGCATGGCCTTGGCCACTTCGTTGCGCTTTGCCTTGCCGCACAGCTGTTCGACCAGGGTCAGGGCGAAAGCCAGGGCGGTGCCAGGTCCCTGACTGGTGATGCAGTTGCCGTCGACCACCACCGGCTCGTCGACGAAGGTGCAGCCGGACAGTCGGTCGCTCATGCTCGGGTAACAGGTCATCCGCCGCTGCTTGAGCACCCCGTAGCCTTGCAGGGCCACGGCCGGTGCCGCGCAGATACCGGCGAAAAAGCGGCCGGCCTTGGCCTGCTCGCGCACCCGCTCGGCCAGGGGTTGATGATCGGCCAGGTGCTGGGCGCCGGGCATGCCGCCCGGCAGCACGATCAGGTCGAACGCCTGGGCCAGCACATCCAGCAGCATGGCATCGGCGGTCATGCGGCTGCCGCGAGCACAGGTGAACATCCGCCGGCCTTCCACACAGGCCACCAGCACTTCGATTTCGGCGCGCCGCAGCACGTCGATCAGGGTCACGGTTTCCAGGTCTTCCACGCCGTCGGCGACGGGAATCAGGGCTCGTAGGGTCATCGCGGTTCTCCTTGCCATTTCCGTGGCCGACGGGTTCGGGCACCGCCGGCCTGGTCATCAATTCACCCCCCTGGGGTGAGCTGATATGATGCGCGCCTTTTTCCGGCCCCGCAGAAAAACAGCGCCCAGGTCGCGTCTGTGCTTTGCTTTTGCCGAACCGATCATTCACCGGAAGTCATGGGGTGCCCAACATGCTGGAAAGACTGTTCCAACTGAAGGCCCACGACACCACGGTGCGCATCGAGGTCCTCGCCGGGCTCACCACCTTCCTGACCATGGCCTATATCCTCTTCGTCAACCCGAACATCCTCGGCGCGACGGGCATGGACAAGGGCGCGGTCTTCGTCGCCACCTGCCTGGCCGCGGCCATCGGCTCGGCGACCATGGGCCTGATCGCCAACTACCCGATCGCCCTCGCTCCCGGCATGGGCCTCAACGCCTTCTTCACCTTCACCGTGGTCCAGCATATGGGCCACAGCTGGCAGGTGGCGCTGGGCGCGGTGTTCCTCTCGGCCTGCATGTTCTTCCTGCTGTCGCTCTTTCGCATCCGCGAATGGATCATCAACAGCATCCCCCTGGCGCTGCGCTCGGCGATAGCCGCGGGCATCGGCCTATTTCTCGCCCTGATCGCCCTGCAGAGCGCCGATATCGTGGTCGACAACCCGGCCACCCTGGTCGGCATGGGCGATCTGAGCCAACCGGGGGCGCTGCTGGCCATACTCGGCTTTTTCCTGATAGTCGCGCTGGAAGCGCGCAAGGTCACCGGCGCCGTGCTGATCGGCATCCTGGCCGTCACCTTCGCCGCCATCGCCCTGGGGATTACCCGGTTCGGTGGCGTGCTGTCGATGCCGCCGTCCCTGGCGCCGACCTTCCTGCAACTGGATATTGCCGGCGCCCTGGATATCGGCCTGGTCAGCGTGATCTTCGCCTTCCTGTTCGTCGACGTGTTCGACAATTCCGGCACCCTGATCGCCGTGGCGAAGAAGGCCGGGCTGATGGGCAAGGACGGCCATATGCCGAAGATGGGCCGCGCCCTGATCGCCGACAGCACCGCGGCCATGGCCGGCTCGCTACTGGGCACCTCAACCACCACCAGCTATATCGAATCGGCCGCCGGGGTCAGCGCCGGCGGGCGCACCGGCCTGACCGCCTGCGTGGTCGCCCTGCTCTTTCTGCTGGCGCTGTTCTTCGCCCCCCTGGCCGGCAACGTGCCGGAATTCGCCACCGCGCCGGCGCTGTTCTTCGTCGCGGTGCTGATGCTCTCCGGCCTGGCCGAAATCGACTGGGAGGACATCACGGTCGCCGCCCCGGTGACCATCACCGCCCTGGCCATGCCGCTGACCTACTCCATCGCCAACGGCATCGCCTTCGGCTTTATCGCCTGGGTGGTGATCAAGGCCCTGGCCGGGCGCTGGCGCGAATTGAACCCAGCGCTGGTGATACTGGCCGGCCTGTTCGTGGTCAAGCTGGGCTGGTTCAATGCCTGAATCCTGAAGGGTGCCGCTGTTCGCGGGCCGACCCGCGCCCACCTATTTCCCCAGTTATCGATTGAGTTTTTCATGAGCGCTCCCCAGTTCGACCCTTCCAGCTACGCGGCCCAACTGGCCGAGAAAAAAACCCGCCTGATCGAGCTGCTGGCGCCCTTCGCCGCGCCCGAACCCCAGGTCTTCGAGTCGCCGCGCGAATACTATCGCCTGCGCGCCGAGTTCCGCCTGTGGCGTGAAGACCAACAGCGCTTCTACGCCATGTTCGCCGCGGGCGACAAACACACGCCGATCCTGATGGAGGATTTCCCCATCGCCAGCCGCCGCATCAACAAACTGATGCCGCGCCTGAAGGCGGCGTGGGAAGGCAGTTCGGCGCTGTCCTTCAAGCTGTTCCAGGTCGAGTTCCTCACCACCCTGGCCGGCGATGCCCTGATCAGCCTGTGCTACCACCGCCCGCTGGACGCCCACTGGCAGGCGGCCGCGCAGACGCTCGCCGAGGAACTGGGAGTCAGCCTGATCGGCCGCTCCCGCGGCCAGCGCCTGGTGATCGGCAAGGATCATGTGGTCGAGCAGCTGCAGGTGGCCGGCCGCACCTTCAGCTACCGCCAGCCCGAAGGAGCCTTCACCCAGCCCAACGGCGAGGTGAACCAGAAGATGCTGGGTTGGGCCTTCGACGCCCTCGGTGAGCGCGACGACGATCTGCTGGAGCTCTACTGCGGCAACGGCAACTTCACCCTGCCCCTGGCCACCCGGGTGCGCAAGGTGCTGGCCACCGAGATCAGCAAGAGTTCGGTCAACGCCGCGCTGGCCAACCTGGCCGACAACGGCGTGGACAACGTCACCCTGGTGCGCCTGTCCGCCGAGGAACTGACCGAGGCGCTGAACGAGGTGCGGCCGTTCCGCCGCCTGCAGGGCATCGACCTGAAAAGCTACGAGTTTGGCAGCGTGTTCGTCGACCCGCCGCGCGCCGGCATGGACCCCGACACCTGCGAGCTGACCCGGCGCTTCGAACGCATCCTCTACATCTCCTGCAACCCGGAGACCCTGGCGGCCAATATCGCCCAGCTCAACGACACCCACCGGGTGACCCGCTGCGCGCTGTTCGACCAGTTCCCCTACACCCACCATATGGAAAGCGGCGTGCTGCTGGAGCGCCGAGGGTAAATGGCTTCGCGGCGGGGGATGTCTTGGGTAGGGGCCAATTAATCGGACCACGCAGCGCAAAAGCTCGCGGGTTTCACCTAGTCGGCCCCACCCTCCCTACCAGTGGCGCATACGCCTTTGTAGGTCGGGTTACGTTTTGCTAACCCGACAGCATCGTTGTCGGGTTACGCTTCGCTAACCCGACCTACGGCCTGAGCGCCGCACAGAGCCAATCGGGCTCTGTGTTTGCCGGGCGGCACCTGAAATAGGCTACGCCCGGTTTAACCCGCGCAACGCCCCGAACGCCAGCCCCGCCGAGACCAGTTCGATCAGCAGCGCATAGAGGTTGAAGGTCTGCTGGGTGCCGCCGTCCAGCCACAGGCCACCGAGCCGCCCCAGGGCCAGGCCGGCATAGACCAGCACCAGCAGCATGAGGGCGGCGCGGACCAGTTCCAGCCGGCTCATGGCCAACAGCAGGAAGACCCCCAGGCCGATTTGCAGGCCACCGTAATAGGCCCGCACATCGGTGATAGCCGCCGGCGCCATCAACAGCATGCCGCTCAGGTTGCTCATCTCATGGGGCCGGATGAAATAGGCCAGGCCCAGGCCGACCAGCGCCAGGGCCTGCAGCGCCAACAGTATTCGGGCAAACAGCATCGTCCTATCCTTTAGGGTTCCTGGATTCGAGTGCGCAGCATAGGCGCCTTATCGGCCGGTGCAAGCCCGGCAAGACTTGGGCCCCAGGCGCCAGGACGTTATGCTGGAGCATCCCCACTCGAGGAGCGTCAGCATGCGCCGTCTTGTTCTGCTCACCAGCCTGTTGGCCGGCCTGGCCCAGGCCGCCGAGCCCATCGCCATCGATGTCTACCGCGACCCGAATTGCGGCTGCTGCAAGGCCTGGATCAGTCACCTGGAACAGAACGGCTTCCAGGTCCGGGATCATGAGGAAAGTAATATGAGCGCGGTCAAGACCCGCCTCGGCGTGCCCCACCGGCTGGGCTCCTGCCACACCGGCGTGGTCGACGGCAAGTTCGTCGAGGGCCATGTGCCGGCGGCCGACATCCTCAAGCTGCGCCAGCAACCCGACCTGCTCGGCGTCGCGGTCCCCGGCATGCCCACCGGCTCGCCGGGCATGGAAAACGGGCCGACGCAGGACGCCTACCAGGTGATAGGGGTCACCGCCCAGGGTGACGAGCGGGTGCTGAGCGATTACCCGGCGCGCTGAGCCATTCCGAAAACCCAGGTGATCCTCCCCTATGCAATATTGGCAACTCGATGTCTTCGCCGACCGACCGCTGGCCGGTAACGGTGTGGCGGTTTTCGCCGATGCCCGGGCCCTGTCGCCGGCCAGCATGCAGGCGCTGACCCGGGAGCTACGCCAGTTCGAATCGATCTTCCTGCAACCGGGCCCGACGCCCGAGGCCTACAGTGCGCGCATCTTCACCCTGGAAGAGGAGCTGCCCTTCGCCGGGCATCCGATCCTCGGTGCCGCCGCGCTGCTCCATCACCTGCACGGCCCCGCCGCCAGCCCCGAGACCTGCGACTGGACCCTGCACCTGGCGGCCAAGACCGTGCAGCTGAAAACCCGGCTCCAGGGTTCCGGTTTCTACGCCGAGATGAACCAGGGCCAGGGCGAGTTCGGCGCCGTACTCGACCCGCGCCAGGCCCAGGCGATAGCCGCGGCCTTCTCCCTGAGCGCCGCCGAACTGGACCCGCGCCATCCCGCCAGCGTGGTCAGCACCGGCCTGCCCTACCTGCTGCTGCCGGTGACGACACAGGGCCTGGCGCGGGCCAGGCAATCCCGCGGCCTCGACCGCGAACTGGCCGAACTGGGCGCCGCCTTCGTCTTCCTGCTGGACGTGCAGGCCTATGAGGGGCGCACCTGGGACCCCCTCGGGGTGGTCGAGGATATCGCCACCGGCAGTGCCGCCGGCCCGGTCGCGGCCTACCTGGTAGCCCAGGGTCTGCGGCGGCGCGGCGAACCTTTCACCCTGCACCAGGGTCGATTCCTCCAGCGCCCGAGCCGCCTGGACGTTTGCGTGGCCGACGACGGCGTCAGGGTCGGCGGCGGCGTGCATCTGCTGGCCCGCGCCGAATTGCTGGTGCCCACTGACGACCTATGCTGATTCACCCCATCCCTTTCGTAAATCAGGAGTAGACCGCCATGCGCTGGCAACGGGCACGACGCAGCGACAACGTAGTGGACGCGCGCGGCAACGGCGGTGGCCGGCGCTTCGGCGGCGGCAAGGGGCTGGGCCTGGGCGGCATCGCCATAGTGGTGGTGATCGGCCTGCTCAGCGGCCAGGACCCGCTGCAGATACTCGGCCAGCTCGCCGGCCAGGTCGGCCAGTCCCCGGTCGAAAGCCCAAGGGGTAGCGCACCGCCGGCCGGCGACGAGCAGGCCGAATTCGTCCGCGCCGTGCTCGGCGACACCGAAGACACCTGGCGCGCCCTGTTCCAGAAAGCCGGCAAGCAGTACCGCGACCCGACCCTGGTGCTGTTTCGCGGCGGGGTCAATTCGGCCTGTGGGTTCGCCAATTCCGCCGTCGGCCCCTTCTATTGCCCAGGCGACCAGCAGGTCTACCTCGACCTCGATTTCTTCCGCGAGATGGCCCAGCGCTTCGCCGCCGCCGGCGATTTCGCCCAGGCCTATGTGATCGCTCACGAGGTGGGCCACCACGTGCAGACCCTGCTCGGCGTCTCGGCCAAGGTCAATGCGGCCCGCCAGCGCGGTGAGCGCCTCGAAGGCGCCAATGGCCTGCTGGTACGCCAGGAGTTGCAGGCCGACTGCCTGGCCGGCGTCTGGGCCCACCATGCCCAGCAGCGCCTGGACTGGCTGGAGCCGGGGGACCTGGAGGAGGCCCTGAACGCCGCCAACGCCATAGGCGACGACCGCCTGCAGCACCAGGCCCGTGGCCAGGTGGTGCCCGACTCCTTCACCCATGGCACCTCGGCCCAGCGCATGCGCTGGTTCAAGACCGGCTTCGCCCAGGGCAATGTCAACCAGTGCGACACCTTCCAGACCGCGCGCCTTTGACGACAGGCCGTAGGAGCCAGCTTGCTGGCGATCCGCTGGGGCGAACCCAAGCTCGCGATGGGGACGTCAAGCGCCTGCTCGAAGGGTAGCGCTAGGTTCAACCCAAGCGGGCTTCGCCCTGATAGGCCTTGGGCGAAACGCCAAACCAACCCTTGAAGGCCTTGTAGAAGGCGCTGGGCTCGCTGAAACCCAGCTCGCGGCTGAGCTGCTCGACCCGGCAGCCGGCTTGCCCCAGGCGCTGCAGGGCATGGCGACGACGAACCTCGGCGAGCACTTCGGAAAAGCTGCACTGCTCGGCGCGCAGATGACGATGCAGGGTTTGCCGGCTGACCCGCAGCTGGCGCGCCACCGCCTCCACCGAGAACTCGCCCAGCACCAGCCCCTGCTCGATCAACCGCTGCACCTGGGCGCGCGTGCTGTGCTGCGCCGGCAACTGCGCCTGCATGGCGCTGACCCGCTGCTGCATCAAGCCCTTGAGATAGCCGTTGGCACCGAGCACCGGTAGCAGCAGGTCAGCCTGCAACAATTCCAGGTAATCGGAGGCCTCGGTAAAGCGTACCGGCACGCCGAACACCTCGCGGTAAATCGCCGGCGCCGTCAGCGCGGCATGCCGAAAGCCCACCGCCCGCGGCACCAGCGACACGCCCGAGAGTTGTCGCGCCCAGCACAGGGCGGAACTCAGGCTGTGCTCGCTGACCACGGCATGACCGAGCAGTGGTGCGGCGAACAGGAAATGGATGCGCACCCGCGGACCGCGCGTTTCCACCCGCAGGCTTTCGCTCTCGCTCATCACCGGGATGTAGCGGCAAAACAGCTCCAGCGCCTCGCCCAGAGTGGCACTCTGGGCCGCCAGGTGGGCGACCGGCCCCCGGGTATGCACACCGCGCCGCTGGCCAACCCGCAAGCCCAGTTCGGGGCCGGCGCCACGGCTGGCCGCGCGCTGCCAGAGGTGCAGCACCCAGCGCAGCGGAATGCGCATTTCCAGGTCGTTCAGCTGATCCGGCTCGACGCCCAGTTCGCGCAGATCCTCCGGGCCGACCCAGTCGAGACGCAGCAACGACTGGTACAGATCCAACAACTGCGAGGCGGTCGCACTGGGGGTATTCGCCAGCAGCATGGGCACGTCCTTTCACCGTCCGGGGGGCCCGATTGTGCATCGCCACTGCGACCAATTGCCACCCCCCTGCAACCTGGCGCTATCAACAGCGCGCCAGCGCCGGCGTAGATTGGCCAGCAACAATATCGAGTGCCTAGCACCGCCTGGAGCCTGACCCCATGAGCCATGCCGACCTGATCACCCTGCCCCGCCTGTTCGCCCGCCTGCCGCACCTGCTGGGCAACCTGCCGGGCATTCTCAAGGGGCTGCATATCGGCAGCCGCAGCCGCGGGCAGCGTCCCGGCGGCCTGGGCCTGTGCGTGGAACAGGCGGCCGCGCGCAACCCCGACGGGCTGGCGCTGATCCAGGACGAACACCAGCTGAGCTACGCCGAGTTCAACCAGTGGGCCAATCGCCTGGCCCACTACCTGCAGGCCCAGGGGCTGCGCAAAGGCGACAGCGTGGCGCTGATGCTGGAAAACCGCCTCGAGTTGCTGGCCTGCGTGACCGCCTGCGCCAAGCTCGGCGCGGTCAGCGCGCTGATCAGCAGCAGCCAGCGCGGCCAGGTGCTCGCCCACAGCATCACGCTGGTCAAGCCCAAGCTGGCCCTGGTCGGCGAGGAACTGCTGGAGAGCTTCCTCGAAGTCGAGGCGCAGCTCGGCCTGCCGGCCAATGCCCGCCTG
>DATDTH010000100.1:0-3057 GCA_035290985.1 Pseudomonas sp.
GGGCCGGCAGCGCGGCCGCGAGCACGCCCGTGAGCCCGGCCACCGCCATGGCCAGGGGGATCAGGCTCGGCTCGACCTGGATGATGAACAGCCCGGGGCCGAGCAGGTTGAACAGCTGCACCAGGCTCCAGCCGACCCCGCCGCCTATGCCCGCGCCGAGCAGCCCGAGCAGGCCACCCTGGAGCAGGAACACCCGCAGGATCTGTTCGCGCGGGCTGCCCATGGCGCGCAGGATGCCGATCTCGCGGGTGCGCTGGACCACGCTCACCGCCAGCACGCTGGCGATGCCGAAGGCCACCGAGATGCCGACGAACAGGCGGATCATTTGGGTGGTCAGGGTCTGGGAGCGCAGGGCATTGAGCAGTTGCCCGTTGCTCTGCATCCAGCTTTCGGCCCGCAGCCCGGTGAGGCGGCCGAGGCGCCGGGCGATCCGCTCGGCGCTGAAGATGTCGGCCACAGTGGTATCGATCTGGGTGATACCGCCGGGCAGGTCGAGTAGGGTCTGCGCCTGTTTCAGGTCGAGGTAGACGTAGCGCGCATCCAGTTCGCGCACCCCCAGCTCGAAGATACCGGCCACATCCACCACTGCCTCGCGACCCTCGCCGGCGTCCAGGCGCAGCTTGTCGCCGACCCCCAGGCCGAGGTCCTTGGCCAGCTCGCTGCCGATCACCACATGCTCGCCGTCGATCAGGAAGCGCCCGGCGACCAGGTCGCGGGCCACCGGGATGATCTGCTGGTAGCGCTGCGGATCGATGCCCATCAGCGCCACCGAGACCCGCGCCACCCCGCGGCGAGCCAGGGCCGGGCCGCTGATCACCGGCGACACGGCGAGCACCTGGTGGTCGCGGTCCAGTACGTCGCGCACCGCCTGCCAGTTGCTGATCGAGCGCAGGCGCTGGGCCCGTGGCGACTCCAGCAGGAGCAGGGTGGCGCCGTCCGCCGGCAGCACGCGGTTGAACTCGTCGGGCGACTCGATGCGGATATGCGCCTGGGTGCCCAGGGTGCGCTGGATCACATTGGCCTGCAGGCCGGTGATCAGCGCCGTGATGAAGACGATCACCGCCGAGCCGACGGCGATGCCGAACAGGATCAGCAGGGTCTGCATGCGGTTGTCGAGCAGAAAGCGCAGGGCGATCTTGCGCTCGACCCAGAGCGATGCGCCCAACGACAGCGGCTTCACTGCGCAGCCCCCGGCAGTGGCTGTTCGCGCAGCCGCACCCGCTGGCCCTCGGTCGCGTCGGCCGCCAGCACCCGATCACCGGCCTGCAGCCCGTCGACCACCTCGCTGGCGGCCGTGCCGAGCAGGCCCAGGCGCACCGGCACGCGCTCGACCCGGCCGTCGCGCAGGCGCAGCACGGTCGCCTGCAGGCCCTGGCGGGTGCGCAGGGCATCATTGGGCAAGACCAGGGCCTGCTCGCGGCGGCCGGTCTCGATATTCACCGACACCGTCATGCCCTGGCGCAGGAAATCGGCGGGGTCGAGCAGTTCGAGGTGCACATCCAGGGTGCCGCGGGCCGTGTCGACACGGGGGGCGATAAACCTGACCCGGGCCGCCAGCGGCCGCTCGGGGTAGGCGTCGGCGATCACAGTGGCAGCCTGGCCGAGCGCCAGCGGAGCCAGGTCCTTTTCATCCAGGGGCAGGAGAATCTCGCGGCTGTCGGCGCGGGCGATTTCCAGCAGGGTGCGTCCTGGCTGGACCAGATCGCCGGGCTCGACCGCGCGGCTCTGCACCAGGCCGGCGACCTGGGCGCGGATGCGGGTCTTGGCCAGGGCCACGCGAGCGGCCTCCAGGCGCTGGCGCAGCTGTTGTTCCTGGCTGCCGCCTACGGCCAGGGCCGCGGCGGCGAGCCGGGCACGGTCCGCCGCCATGCGCGCGGCGACTTCGGCCCGACGGGCCTGCTCGCGCTGCTCGGCGGAGAGCAGTTGACGGCCGAACAGGGTCTCGCGGCGTGCCCGCTCGCGGCTGGCCTGCTCGAGGTTGCTCAGGGCCTCGCGCAGAGTGGCCTGGGCCTGGGGCCGCTCGGAGGCGACCAGTTGCGCCATGGCGGCTTCGGCCTCGCCCAGGCGCGCCCGCTGTTCGGCATCCTGCAATTCCAGCAGCAGGTCGCCGGCCTGGACCGCATCGCCCTCGCGCACATGACGGGCCGCGACCACCCCGGTGATCTCGCTGCCGACCTGGGCCAGGGACTGGCTGTCGACCTCGCCGCTGGCCACTATGCGTTGCACCAGGGGTTGCAGGCTCAGGCGGTAGCCGGGCAGTTCAGGTCCTTGCAGCTGTCGCCAGACGAGCGCGGCGGCCAGAAGTAGCGCCAATAAAAGCAGCAGGCCGAGGGGGCGGAGCGGATGGAAACGGCTGAAGCGTAGGGCGACGGACAAAGCGGGCCTCTCCTGGTCAGTGCTCCTGGCACGCGCTCGGGCCAGGGAACCGCGGCCATCTTACACCGCCGACGGACGGCATCGTGTTGACCCAAGACCATAGGCGTCAAAACAACACATCGAATTTAACGAAGAATGACCCGCAATTTATGCGCTTATTTCAGACGAATAATTGATAGATCATGCCAAGCAACCCGAGGACATACCGCCTGGTGTTTCACCCTGGCGAACGACCCCTCCCCTGCTCAGGAGTCTCAGCATGATCGAAGTCCGTCCTTTCCAGCAGTTGGGTGGCGCCCACCACGGCTGGTTGAATGCCCGGCACCATTTCTCCTTCGCCGACTACCATGACCCCGCGCGGATGAACTGGGGCAATCTGCGGGTCTGGAACGACGATGAAATCGCGCCGCACAGTGGTTTTCCCAAGCACCCGCACCGGGACATGGAGATCATCACCTATGTCCGCGAAGGCGCGATCACCCATGAGGACAACCTGGGCAACCGCGGGCGCACCGAGGCGGGCGACGTGCAGGTGATGAGCGCCGGCAGCGGCATCGCCCACAGCGAATACAACCTGGAAGACCAGACCACGCGGATCTTCCAGATCTGGATCAGCCCGACCGCGTTCGGCGCGCCGCCCTCCTGGGGCGCCAGGCCCTTTCCCAAGGGCGAGCGCGCCGG
>DATDTH010000101.1:0-3092 GCA_035290985.1 Pseudomonas sp.
GCCACCACATGCACCGGGATCAGGGTGATGGACTCCTCGCCCAGGCGGGTGTAGTTGGGCAGGCCAAGACCCTCCTCCCCGTCCTCGTAGCCGCGGCATTTCTGCAGGTAGGCATTCTGCGGCTCGGCCTCGGGGTCGATCGCCACATTGAGCGCCATCATCCGCTCGGTCTGGCGCTTGCCCAGGTGACCTCCATACGCCTCGTCTTCGATAAACCCACGATCGGCCTCGGCAAGGTCGGCCGGCAGCTCATCATCGCCATACACTGCCTGCACCAGGCGGTCGATATCCCCGGGCAACTGCAACTCGGTTTCCCGTGACAGCAGCGCCCAGGTGCGGCCGAGGATGTAGGGCTCGTAGATGTATTCCCAGGCGGTGGCTTTCAGATCGGGCAAGTGCTCGGGGTCGAGCCCGGCGACGAACAACTTCGCCTCGGCATGGGCCTCAGGGCGCGTGCGTTGGTGACGATGCAGGCGGCCGGCACGCTGCAGAATCAGATCCACTGGCGCCAAATCGGTGAGCATGAAATCGAAGCAAATATCCAGGCTTTGTTCAGCCACCTGGGTGGCGATCAGCAGGGCACTCTCCGGTCGCACCCCATCCTGGCCGAAGCGGGCCAGCACTTCTTGCTCTTGCTCGCTGCGCTGATCGGCGGGGAAACGAGCGTGGAACAACAGCAGATACGTGTCTTCGCCCAGTTGCTCTTTCAGCGCGCGATACAGCGTCTGGGCGCGGTCCACGGTATTGACGATCAACGCACCGCAGCCGCCGAACTGCAAAAGTTCCAGGGCGCAGGCAGCCAGACTGTCGAGGTCTTCGGCGACCGCCTGCAGGCTGATCGGTGGCAGCGGCCGCGACGCGCAGGTGGCGCCTTGCAGGCCTCGGTCATCGGCCAACAACAGGCGCGGATAGGCCAACTCGGGAATCGACTCACTCGCCACACCCCAGGCTCGCAGCAACGCATCGCGCCGCTGCGTGGGCAGGGTCGCGCTCATTAATACCACCGAACTGCCCAGGGCTTTGAGCCAGCGCAACAGGGCCTCGATCAGGCCAGAGGTGTAGGTGTCGTAGGCATGCACCTCATCGAGCACCACCACGCGATTGCTCAGTCCCCACAGCCGCACGAAATGATGTTTGACGTTGAGCGCGGCGAACAGCGCCTGATCCACGGTGCCGACGCCATAGGGCGAGAGCAGCGGGCGCCGGCGCTGGGAGAACCAGGCGGACGAGGCCACACTTTCGCCGGGCGCACCAAAAATGCCGCGCAACTGCACGACCTGCTCGCTAAGCGCCGCCCCGCCATGCACCAATTGCACGTCCAGCGCCGTATCGCCGGCAAAGCCCTGGAGAAAGGTCAATGCGCGCTTGAACAGGGCATTGCCGGTGGCCTGGGTCGGCAAGGCGACGTAGAGGCCGCGGTGCTGATTGGCGACCTGCAAGCGCAGGTGGGCGAGAAAGGCCAGTTCGGTCTTACCCTCGCCCATCGGCGCCTCGACCAGCAACAAGGCCGGCCCCTGCACGCCATCGAGCAGGCGATCGGCTTCGCGCTGCAAGGGCCGGGCGCTGAATCCAGATTGCCCAACGATGCGCCTGATCAGTTGATCGGCGTCGGCCGGTTCACTCAGCAACGGACGGTAGTGCGACCAACCGACAGCGGCCAAGGCCCTGTCGGCGCGTGCCAAGGCATCGGCATGGTAATCGGCCAGCCGGTCGTGACGCTCGCCCAGGGGAAACCACTCGGGATTGGAGCCTATCCAGTCGGCCACGCTGGTCAGCCCGGCCAGCCACTGCACCGCCGGCTGGGACAGGGCCTCAATCCGCGGCGCGCCTTGGGGGGCCAGCACGGCCCAATAGACCTCGAAAATCTCCTGGCGCGCCTCGCCCCAGGCCGGCGGTTCGAAGGGCGGTTTAGCGCGATTGAATTCGTTTTGGCTGAAGTTGTAACCGTGATGGGCGCTGATGGCCTGCAGCGCATGGCGTATCCACAGCAGGTGCTCGATGCCCTGGCCGGGCAGGTGTTCCCAGAGCAGCGCCCCGCTGGCGCAGGCATGATCGGTGACGCTCAGCGCACGCGCCGGGAACGCCAGCCCCAAGGCTTCATCGGCCTGTAGCCCTTCGGACCATTTGTCCTGGAAACCGGGGATGGCCTTGCCGAAATCATGCAGGCCAATCAGGCAGGCGACCCAGCGCAGCAGGTGCTGACGCTCAACTCCCAAAGCCTGGGCCGCCCAATCGAGGCTGCTTGCGGGCTCGTGCTGGAGGATGGTTTCGGCCACCGCGGCCACATCCAGCAGATGCGCCAGCAGGCCATGTCCGACCCGCTCGCCGCTCTTGGCCCAGATGACGCGAGTCCGTGCATTCAATTCCGAAAAAGCCACAGCCATGTGCCGATATCCTTTCGCATCTTCCCTACTGACTTGACGAGATCCGTAGATCCACAAGCCGCAATGATGGCTGGATGCTATTCCTGTATCCCGGCACAAGGAAGTGCTGTACGAACGCACAGGTAAAGTTTTGACGCAGGTCAAGCCACAAGAAGGGGCTTGCACCGAAACGAGCAACTTGAGCGTTTTTCAGTAAACATCCGCCTGCATCTGGGCGCCCGTCCGCGTGGGTTACGCCGCGCGGCAAGTGCGACGTGGTTTACCAGACTGGTTTTCTGCGCAGCTAACGCCACCCTACGAAAAGCGCTTCGGCGAAAACCGCACGGACTGTACAGATGCACAGGTCAACTTTTAGCGCAGATCCCAACTCGATAGCGACCACGTTTGACGGCCCGAGCCGAGCGCGCGGTGGACAGTGTAGTGGCAAAGTACTAGCGTTGCAGGCGGAACGGTCTACCCCGCAGGGGCGCGTACGGCAGGACCCATGGCCTCGATTCCAGGCTGCGCAGAGCCCGCAGCCTATCCTTCTGCCCCATGGCGCGGGCTTGCTTTGGAGAAGTTATGTTGCGAACCCTAACAGTCGCTAAAACCCTCGGTTTAGCTCTGACACTCTCGTTTATTGGAGGCCAGGCCTTCGCGGCAGGCGCCCTGGCCATCGATAGCAATCAAGGTGAACAGTATGGGTTCGCCTATGACTATCCCGACCTC
>DATDTH010000102.1:0-4751 GCA_035290985.1 Pseudomonas sp.
CACCGGCCACGGACTGCAGGCGGCCCTTGAGCGGCAGCAACTGCCCGGCCCGCCACAGTGGGCTGACCGCCAGGTAGACCGTGACCATCGAGGCCGGTGACCTGGCGATGGCCTCGGCCACGTCCAGTTCCAGCGCGACCCCGGCCGCCGCCCGCAGGCTCACCGGCAAGCCATCGGGAAGAATCGCCTCCAGTGCCGTCAATCGAACCTGGCCGGCACAGAGTGCCGAAGGATCCAATTCCAGGACCTCGACCCCCCAGAACCAGGGGTTGCAGGCCTTGGCCAGTTGGGCCGACAAGGCCTCGGCGCGCAAGCCCTGCAACTGGAAATGCTGGGGCAACAATTGCATGCCCTCATGCCAGCAGACCGCGTCAGGTACAACACTCATACAACTCCCCTTCGACATCCCAAGTTGTCGCGCGGGAATGGCCTTTCGCAGTGGGCGAGCGGCCAAATTTCAGCGCTCACCTTCGCTCAGCAGCCGCATATCCCTGTTTTCGAATTTCAACCAGGCCGTCCGCTGCTCATCCAGCCGTAATCGATGAACCCCCGGACTGTTATAGCCGGCGAAGACCAAAAGTCCAGCCGCCGTATCCCCGGCCAGGGGGAAGTCGGTGGACTCCATGAACTGCCCCGGCACCAGTTCCAGACTCCACACCGAGAGGGATTTTCGATAATCGCGCTGGAACTGCTCGCGCTCGGCGAACCACTGTTTGGCGGGAATGCTCGAGAGCAGGATCAGCAGTTCGGCATCCTGCACCGCGATGAAATCGACCGCGATCGGGGTGTCCTGGTTGGCACGGGGCGCGACATCCAGGGTCAGGGTCTGGAGTTCGATCGCGGGTTCGCGCAGGGAGCAGGCAGTCAATGCGAGGGCGCCGAGCAGACAGAACAGCTTTTTAGATAGTACGAAACGTCCCTGCGTCATGGCGGTCCAATTCAGGTTTATAAAATTTTCTTGCTTGCGTTTTTATAGACCTGTTCTAGCGTCTTGGGTAGTTCGTCAACTCGACGAGCTCAATCAGAATCGTCAGTGACAGGTGCAGAGTAGACCTGTCCTGGTCCAGCAAGGAAGTGCGATGGACAGGGAAACCGATGCATTGCGCTCACATCAAAGCATCGGAGACCGTCAGCATGGCCGAGAGCACGCAGCACAAATTGGATCGGGTTCGCCCGCCCCGCGTACAGATCACCTACGACGTCGAGATCGGTAACGCCATCGAGAAAAAGGAACTGCCACTGGTGGTCGGCATTCTCGCCGACCTCTCTGGCAATCCGGCCACGCCCCTGGCCAAGCTCGGCGAGCGACGCTTCATCGACCTCGACCGCGACAACTTCAACCAGGTCCTCGCCTCCATCGCCCCGCGCGTCACGCTGCAGGTCGACAACCGCATCGGCGATGACGGCAGCAAACTGAACATCGAGCTGAAGTTCGATGAGATCGACGCTTTCGACCCCGTCAGCATCGTCAAGCAGGTCAAGCCCCTGGCCCGGCTGTTCGAGGCCCGCCAGCACCTGCGCGACCTGCTGACAAAACTCGATGGCAACGACGACCTGGACAAGCTGCTGCAGGACGTGGTGGCCAACACCGAAGGCCTGAAGGAGATCAAGTCAGCACGCCCGCAACCCGTGGTCGACCCAGAGCCGGCACCCGCACCCGCACCCGCACCCGACGATGCCACGCCGGAATAGCCCAACGCCTGATTGATCCCCAGCCCTTTTTCTCGGAAGTTTCGTCATGCCCAAGACGTCAGCCAGTGACACCCCCGCCAGCGAGAACACCACCCTGTCCCTGCTCGACCGCATCATCGCCGAAGGCGGAATGGCCCACGATGACAGCCAGCAGGACTATGCCCGCGACATGCTCGCCGAATTCGCCACCCAGGTGCTCGATGAAGGCATGGTCGTCGACAAGGACACCGTGGCCATGATCAACGACCGCATCAGCCAGATCGACGCGCTGATCAGTGACCAGCTCAACCAGGTCCTGCACCACCCCGACCTGCAGAAACTCGAAGCCTCCTGGCGCGGCCTGCACCTGCTGGTGCAGAACACTGAAACCAGCTCGCGGCTGAAATTGCGGCTGCTCAACGTGACCCAGAAGGAACTGCAGAGGGACCTGGAAAAAGCCGTCGAATTCGACCAGAGCGCCCTGTTCAAGAAGGTCTACGAGGAAGAGTACGGCACCTTCGGCGGCCATCCGTTCAGCCTGCTGGTCGGCGATTACGCCTTCGGCCGCAACCAGCAGGACGTCGGCCTGCTGGAAAAACTCTCCAACGTCGCCGCGGCGGCCCACGCGCCATTTATCGCCGCCGCCAGCCCGAGTCTGTTCGACATGCAAAGCTTCACCGACCTGGCCGTACCCCGGGACCTGGCGAAGGTCTTCGAGAGCCAGGAGCTGATCAAGTGGCGCGCATTCCGCGAAAGCGAAGACTCGCGCTACGTGTCCCTGGTCCTGCCCCACGTCCTGCTGCGCCTGCCCTATGGGCCGGACACCAAGCCGGTGGAAGGCATGAATTACGTCGAGGACGTCAACGGCACCGATCACAGCAAATACCTCTGGGGCAATGCCGCCTGGGCCCTGACCCAGCGGATCACCGAGGCCTTCGCCCGCTATGGCTGGTGCGCCGCGATCCGCGGCAGCGAAGGCGGCGGCGCGGTCGAAGGGCTACCGGCCCATACCTTCCGCACCAGTTCCGGCGACCTGTCGCTCAAATGCCCAACCGAGGTGGCGATCACCGACCGCCGGGAAAAGGAGCTCAACGACTTGGGCTTCATCTCGCTCTGCCACAAGAAGAACACCGGCATCGCGGTCTTCTTCGGCGGCCAGACCACCAACAAGTCCAGGCTCTACAACACCAACGAGGCGAATGCCAACTCACGCATCTCGGCCATGCTGCCCTACGTGCTGGCCGCCTCGCGTTTCGCCCATTACCTCAAGGTGATCATGCGCGACAAGGTCGGCAGCTTCATGACTCGCGACAACGTGCAGACCTACCTGAATAACTGGATCGCCGACTACGTGCTGATCAACGACAACGCGCCCCAGGAGATCAAGGCGCAGTACCCGCTGCGTGAAGCGCGAGTGGATGTCACCGAAGTCGCCGGCAAACCCGGTGCCTACCGCGCCACCGTCTTCCTCCGCCCGCACTTCCAGCTGGAGGAATTGACCGCCTCGATCCGTCTGGTCGCCGCGCTGCCACCCTCGGTGGCCGCTTAACCGCTCTCCCCCGCCAGATCACCTGGCGGGTTTTCCCTTTCCGACTCATGCATAGCTTCAGGAGCCTCATGCAATGGATGCGATCATTCTCGACTTCGGCGACGACATCAAAGGCGACAGTCTGCTCGAAGGCTATACCGACAAGATCGAACTGATGTCCTACAGCCACAACGTGGCGATGCAGGTCACCAACGATGTGAGCAACTCGGAGCGGACCTCCGGCAGGCCGCATATCGGCGAATTCACCGTCACCAAGTTCATCGACACCTCCACCCCTACGCTCAATGAATATTGCTGCGCGGGCAAACCCATCACCGAAGCCAAGATCAGCATCGGCCGCAACGCCGCCGAAGGCGACGGTAAGCTGCTGCCCTTTATCATCTACACCCTGAGCAACGTGGTGATCTCCAACGTCAGCGTCAGCGGTGGCACCGGCGGCAAGCCGGTGGAAACCCTGTCGTTGAACTTCACCAAGATCAAATGGGAACTGACGGCCCAGAAAGACGACGGGACCAAGGAAGGCACGGCCGCCTCGACCTGGGACCTGGCCGCCAACAAGATCATCAAGTAAGCGCCCGCAGTGGCCATGGGCGCCCCTTCCAGCGGTCTGTATCCGCCGCTGTTCGATCGGCTCGCCGCGGAGGACGACGCCGACACCGGCGCACCGACTCCAGGCGCGTCCGGCGGCATGCTCGATCGGGACGCCCTGGCCGACTCGGTGCGCGCCGAACTGCTGCGTCTGTTCAACACACGGCGGGCGACGCGGCCCTATTCTTCCCAGCTGAGCATCATCGACTACGGCCTGCCCGACTGGAGTGCGCTGCATGGCGCCCGCGCGGAGGATCGCCGCCAGTTGGCCCGGGGCATCCGCGATGCGGTGCTGTGCTTCGAACCCCGGCTGCAGGTGCAGGACGTGGAGGTGCTGCCCGTGCCGGGCCAGCAGCACGCCGTGCGTATCCGCCTGGTCGGCGGCCTGCGCGGGGCGGCGCGGCAATGGCCGGTGGCCTTTGTGATCGACATGGCCGCCGAGGGCTACGAGGTGCACCATGAGCGACTCGATTGATCCGCAACTGCTCGACTACTACCAGCGCGAGCTGACCTGGCTGCGGCATGCCGGGGCCGGCTTCGCCGCGCGTTACCCGAAAGTCGCCCGACGCCTGGAACTGTCGCCGGGCGAATGCCCGGACCCCCATGTCGAGCGCCTGCTGGAAGGCTTCTCCCTGCTGGCCGCGCGCTTGCAGCGCCGACTCGACGACGACTACGCCGAATTCAGCGATGCCCTGCTGGAGCAGCTCTACCCGCTGGCCCTGCGGCCCCTGCCCTCCTGTGCCATCGTCCAGTTCGAGCCAGACCCGAGCAAGGGCAACCTGGTCGAGGGCTACGCGTTGCCCCGCGATACCCCGCTGTTCGTCACCACCAGCAGCGGCGACAGCATCCACTTTCGCACCACGGCGGCCGTCACCCTGTGGCCGCTGCAGATCAGCGAAGCCATTCTCCTGGGCAGCGACGAGACCCCGGCGCTGACCGGCGT
>DATDTH010000103.1:0-6862 GCA_035290985.1 Pseudomonas sp.
AATCACTCTCGATATTGATCTCGCCCAGTTTGAGCTCCGCCAGCGGCTGGTCGTCCCCATCGCGCACGGTGATCACATGGTCTGCGTTCGCTTCACCGCAAGAGACCAGTTCGACGGTATTTTCATCTCCGGGCGCGGCGAGTTGCACCTCCCCTTCAGGGGTGATCCTGACGGTGAGTATCTTCAATTCGCCGGACTTGCTGCAGCTCGCGCCCAGGCTGTTTTCCGCCATGCCGTACGCCGTTTGTACCTGGGTCGGCAAGAGCTTCAGGGGCGCAAACTGTTCCCGGGTCCGCCTCAGCACGATCGGGCTGATCTTCTCCGCCGAGATGTACAAATGCAGGCGCGACAAATCGATGCTGTCATCCCCCTGCAGTCGCTTGACCATGCGCAGCGCCGCCACCAGCGCCGAGTTGGTGATGAAACTGAGGTCCACCTGGTGCTCGGAAAGCTGACGGAACCAGCGGGCCGGATTGCGCATGAAGTAGTCGGGGGTGGCCAGCAGGTGCTTGTTGCCGCAGTAGATAGGCAGCAGCACACCGGTAAACAGCCCCATGTCGTGGTGGATCGGCGTCCAGGACGCGCTGCTCACCCCGGGGACGCCATCGCGGCTGCGGGTATGGGCCCGCTCGATATGCCGCAGCTGATTCATGATCATGCGGTGGGTGACGATGACGCCCTTCGGAAAGCCCGTGCTGCCGGACGAGAACTGGATGATCGCCATGTCCTCGGGTTGCGCCTCGCCTGCAACGGGACGAACATCCGCACCCACCGGATCGAAGAGCGGTTCGGAATGGATGGTCAGGCCGGTGTGGGCCCGCCATTCGGCGATATCCTGCTCGGCGATGGTGCTGTCGCACAGCACCAGCTTGAACTGGCACGACGCGTTGCAGCCCGCCAGGAATTCGGCGTAGTCCAAGTATTTACCGGACTTGGTCCTGAGGGGCACGGCTACCAGGTTCAAGCGCCAACACGCCAGAAGATAGGCAACCAACTCAATGCTGTTACCGAGCACCAGCCCGACACTGTCCTGTGCTTGCAAACCCTGGTTGAACAGCTTCAGGGCGTATTGTTCGACACGCTCGGCAATCTCCCCAAGCGTATAAGTGCGGTTGGTATTGGCAAACGTCCAAACGGCGTCGCCCTGGGTCACGGCAAGCTCGAATCGATGATTGATAGTTTGCATTTTCACTCTCACTGGTAATCGGCCCCAGAACCACACTGGAGTCAAAGGCGGTTGAACTTTAAGTTGCGCTATTTATCAAGCTTCTTAAGCTGCGCAAAATGTTCCGGATAATCCGTTACTCGTATGACGGGGATAAGACAGCTCACCCGAAACCACCGTAAATCTCTCGCCGCGACCCGGGCCACATACTGCCTTGGCTCGGCGCACGCAAGTGCCCACCGCTTCAACAGGCGCGACAAAACGCTCCTGTCGATGCAGGGAAAGCAGCAAACAAAGTGACTCACACACCAGGTGCGAGAGGGGGATTTATTATTCTTAGAGCACTCGAAAACTCACACAACGATGCTGTGAACGAGGCGGTGAATTACATAATGGATACGGCCAAGGGGGCGCTATACGTGCGCACCGCCAAGTCTCGCCAAGCAAATAGACAGTCCAACTGTCGGACAATATGCCACAAGGAAAAACAATTGGAACTTTGTAGGACAAGCGACGGCGAAAGGGATGTATTTTATCGCGGGCCATAACGCATCCGTGCAGCTATTCGTAGCCATAATTCCAATATTCTGAATTATGTTATCAGCCCCATTACTTCAAATCAACGAACTGTTTTCGGTTTCGATAGTTTTTATGTTCGTACTCGAACACGGCAAAGCTCTCGACGCCCCGACACGGCGTAGTCATTGGCCGGCGGCCTGAAAGCTCGATGAATACCTGAGCCAATGGACAGGTATTCGAAATTCCCTACCAAAGTTAAGTAGCTTTTCCAGGCGCCGCCAATAGCGACTTGAAAGGACGATTACTTCAGGCGCCTATGCGCCTATGCACCTATGCACCCAACTGGCCCACCCCGAGGCGCGGCGCACTGAAATGACGCTCACGCGCCATGCGAGATACTTAGCGTGACAACTTAGCACTGCGCCATGCAGGCACGTATTGCTGCAAGGACGACCACGCACGACCAGACCGCTAATTAGCCCATCCGTTATATATCTAAAAGATACCGACCACTATCTATAATAAGACCTGCCGCCTCGGAGCAATTGCCGATAGCACGTCCTCAGTCGTCACGCGGCTCCAGTACCGCCAGCAATTCCGATAAGCGCACATCCAGTACCGCCCGATCCGCCGCCGTTATCGACGCCAGAATCCTCGCTTCGTTCGCGACATGCGCCCCCACTGCCCGATCGATCAACTCGAGCCCGACCGGCGTCAACTGCACCAGCAGGCTCCGCGCGTCGTTGGGGTTGGCCATTCGGCTGACCAGCCCAGCCGCCGTCAACTGCTGCAACTGGCGGGTCATGGTGCCGGACGTGATCATCAGGGACGAGAACAGGGTCGTCGGGGCCAGGCAATGCGGTGCCCCGGAGCGCCGCAGGGTGGCCAGTACATCGAACTCCCAGGCGGTCAGGCCGTAGGCCGCGAAGACCCGGTCCAGCTCGCGCTGCAGCAGCGCCGAACAGCGCTTGATCCGGCCGATGGTGCCCATGGGACTGACGTCCAGATCGGGGCGCTCCCGGCGCCATTGTTCGAGGATTGTGTCTACCGCGTCAGCTCGCCGCTCATCAGCCATGGTCACCCCTCATTATTTATCTTGAATTCAAGACAATCGCCCGCTAGGCTCTCATTTTATCTTGAACCCAAGGTAAGTACATGACTAATACAGCCCCCCGCTCGACCTGGCTGGACGCGCTCAGCACCGCACTGGCGCCCGCCATCTGGGGTTCGACCTATATAGTCACCACCGAACTGCTACCACCGGACCGGCCCTTCACGGCCGCCTTGCTGCGCACCCTGCCGGCGGGTCTTTTGCTGGTGCTGTTCATCCGGCATCTGCCCAAGCGGGCCGAATGGTGCCGCATCGCCGTGCTTGCGGCGCTGAATATCGGCGTCTTTCAGGCCCTGCTGTTCATAGCAGCGTATCGCTTACCCGGCGGTTTGGCCGCCGTGGTCGGCGCGATCCAGCCCCTGCTGATGATGGGGCTGGTGTGGGCCTGCGACCGGCACCGGCCCGCCCAGCTGGCCGTGGTGGCCAGCCTCGTGGGGATAGCGGGCATGGCGGCCCTGTTGTTGTCTCCGGGTGCCGCCTGGGATCCGCTCGGCATCGCCGCGGCCTTTACCGGAACCGCCTGCATGGCGGCCGGCACCTACCTGACGCGCCGCTGGCGGCCCACGCTCCCCCTACTGGCCTTTACCGGCTGGCAATTGCTCGTGGGTGGGCTGCTGCTGTTGCCCCTGGCCTCTGTCATCGATCCACCGTTGCCGACGCTGAGCCTCAGCCAGGTGCTGGGTTACGCCTACCTCTCGCTCTTCGGCGCCCTGCTGGCCTACGTGCTCTGGTTTCGCGGCATTGCCCGGCTCACGCCCGTGGCGGCGTCCTCACTGAGCCTGCTAAGCCCCCTGATGGCTGTCGTCCTGGGCTGGGCCCTGTTGGGCCAGAGCATGACGGGCCTGGCGCTGGCGGGGCTGATCGCCGTGCTCGGCAGCATCCTGGCGGCGCAGTGGGCGACGAGCCCCCGCGAACGAACCCCACCCCTCCAGGGCGTGCGCTGATGCGCACCTTGGCCGGTATTTCAAATGATGCATCCCTCACCCATGATCATCTGCAAAAGGAAAACAGCATGTTCGACGCCATCAAGAGCCTGATCGAATCGCGGGTCTCGACCGGCCGCTACCAAGCCGACCGACCGCTGTCCGATGCGGACATCAGCGAGCTGGTGCGCCTGGCCACCCTGGCCCCCTCGGCCTACAACTTCCAGAACTGGAAATTCATCGCCGTGCGCTCGCCGCAGGCCAAGGCCCGCTTGCAAGCCGCGGCCTATGGGCAGCCCCAGGTGGCGGACGCCTCCGTGACCTTTATCATCTGCGGCACCCTGGCGGCCCATAAAGGCCTCGCCCAGGCGCTGCTGCCTTCGGTCGAGGCGGGCATCCTGGATCAGTCGACCCTCGAGGGCTGGGTCGCCGCCGCCCAGGGCTCGCACCCCGGCAACCCGCAACTGCAGCGTGACGAGGCGCTGCGCTCGGCCTCCCTCGCCGCAATGACCCTGATGCTCGCCGCCCAAGGCATGGGCCTGTCGACGGGTGCGATGAGCGGCTTCGATGCAGCAGGCGTGGCCCAGGCGTTCGACCTGGCCGCCGACGAGGTGCCGGTGATTTTGGTCACCGCGGGCTACCCGGCCGCTGGCAACTGGCCGCAAAAGCTGCGCCGGCCGCTGCACGAGGTGCTCGCGTTCGCGTGAGGGGGCTTGAGTTGCGATGGGCGCGCACCACGGCATCCTAGCCATGGCGCCGCCCAGGCACTCTCCAGGCGCCCCTTGGAAACCGCCTAAAGCAGGGCCTTTCCTTGATCCAGGCTCTGGTCCACCAGCCATTTGCCGTGGGCCAGCGAGGCGCGCTTGGCGCTGTCCAGATCGGCGAGGAAGGCCGACTCCCGAGGCAGGGGCAGCCGACCGGTTTGACGGCCATCGGGGGTGGTGATGCGACAGCCACCGGCCCAGGGAGTGGGTAGCCCCGGGTATTCAAGCAACTGGGCGGTGATGGTGTAATCGCGGTAGACGCATTGATTGCTGGTCTTCATCAGATCGACCTCCATGTTGGAATGACGGTATTGAGGGGGCGACAACCATGGGCCGCCCCAGGAAGCGAGGCGTGTCCTGCGCATCCCCGTATAATCATCCGAACCTCTCCCGCGTCGCGGGTTCAGCTCGACCTCATGCCCCACCCAGTCCCTACCGAGAATTCGATGAAAGACGATTTTGCCAATCTCCGTGCCGAGCGCGACGAGCCAACGTCCTACCGCGGCGGCTACAGCACCCCGGCCCAGCGTTCGGGCAGCCTGACCCTGCAGATCGCCCTGGGCATTTGGCTCGGCGGCATGGCCCTGGGCCTGACCGGCTTTGTGCTGAACCTGTTGCTGGTCAAGTTCGGGCTGACGCTGCTGGTGGGTTAAGCAGAGAGCCCGACCGGGGCGCTGTGCGCACCGCCGTTACATTCGATGGCAAACCCGCCCCTCTCCTCCAGCCCCTCTCCCATAAATGGGCGAGGGGCGTTGAGCCGCCGCGCGGGTCACCGTCCGCCGATTGGCCGGGATCAGGTCTAACCAACCATCAACAGCCCTTGTGTCCGCGCTCCGGCGCCGCCATATTCGGCGGATGAACGACTTGCACAGCCCCCTGCCCGTCGACCTCGCCGCGCTCTTCCATCCGGCGGTGGCGGGCTGGTTCGCCCAGGCCTTCGACGGCCCGACGGCGGCGCAGCGGGCCGCCTGGCCGGTGCTCAAGGCCGGGCACTCGACTCTGGTGGCGGCGCCGACCGGCTCGGGCAAGACCCTGACCGCCTTCCTCGCCGCGCTCGATGAGCTGTTCCGCGAGGGCCTGGCCCGGGGCGGTCAACTGCCAGACCAGACCTGGGTGCTCTACGTTTCGCCACTCAAGGCGCTGTCCAACGACATCCACCTGAACCTGGAAGTGCCCCTGGCCGGCATCACCGCCGAGCTGGCCCGCCTGGGCCTGCCGGCGGTGGAGGTGCGCAGCGCGGTGCGCACCGGCGATACCCCGCAGCGCGAACGGGTCGCCCTGCGCAAGCGCGCGCCGCACATCCTGGTCACCACCCCGGAATCCCTCTATGTGCTGCTGGGCTCGGACTCCGGGCGGGCGATGCTGGCTACGGTGCGCAGCGTAATAGTCGACGAGATCCATGCCATAGCCGGCAACAAGCGCGGCAGCCACCTGGCCCTGAGCCTGGAGCGCCTGGATGCCCTCTGCCCACGGCCGCCGGTGCGCATCGGCCTGTCGGCGACCCAGCAGCCGATCGAGCGCGTGGCGCACTTTCTCACCGGCGGCGACCCCAGGGCGCCGCGGCCCTGCCGCATCGTCGACAGCGGCCATGCCCGGCCCCGCGACCTGGCCATCGAGGTGCCCCCGGTACCGTTGGACGCGATCATGGCCAACGATGTCTGGGAGCGGGTCTACGACCGCATCGCCGAACTGGTGCAGGAGCACCGTACCACCCTGGTCTTCGTCAACACCCGGCGCATGGCCGAACGCGCCGCGCGGCACCTGTCCGAGCGCCTCGGCGTCGCGGCGGTCGCCGCCCACCACGGCAGCATGGCCAAGGAACAGCGCCTGGAGGCCGAGCAGCGGCTCAAGCGCGGCGAGCTGCACGTGCTGGTCGCCACCGCGTCCCTGGAGCTGGGCATCGACATAGGCGAGGTTGAACTGGTCTGCCAACTCGGCTCGCCACGCTCGATCGCCGCCTTGCTGCAGCGCGTCGGCCGTTCCCGCCACCAGGTCGGCGGCACGCCCAAGGGCCGGCTGTTCCCCGCTTCCCGCGATGACCTGCTCGAATGCGTCGCGCTGCTCGACTGCGTGCGGCGCGGCGAGCTGGACAGCCTGCAGGTGCCCCTCGCGCCCCTGGATGTGCTGGCCCAGCAGATAGTCGCCGAAGTGAACGCCCGGGAATGGCAGGAGGAGCCGCTGTACCAGCTGCTGCGCGGCGCCATGCCCTACGCCGGGCTGAGCCGCGACGATTACCAGGCCGTGCTGCGCATGCTGGCCGAGGGCTACAGCACGCGCTTTGGACCGCGCGGCGCCTACCTGCATCGCGACGCGGTGAACCGCACCCTCCGTGGGCGACGCGGCGGCCGGCTGACCGCCTTGAGCAGCGGCGGCACCATCC
>DATDTH010000104.1:0-2803 GCA_035290985.1 Pseudomonas sp.
GGCCCCGCTACCGGCCGAACAGGCCGGCAGCCCGCCATCGGCAGTCGCCCCCGCACCGGCAGCCAGTGTCCAGCCCCCCGCCAACCCCAGCCCGCCGCCCAGCGATTCACAACAGCGAGCCCCATGAGCGCCCAGAAGCCGGAAAACGACCAGGAAATGCCCCTGGTCTCGCACCTCACCGAATTGCGTACGCGACTGCTGCGCTGTGTCGCGGCGATCTTCCTGATCTTCGCCGGCCTGTTCTACTTCACCCAGCAGATCTACACCCTGGTGTCCGCACCGCTGCGCGCTTACCTGCCGGAAGGGGCGACCATGATCGCCACGGACGTGGCCTCGCCCTTCCTGACGCCGTTCAAGCTGACCCTGATGGTGTCGCTGTTCCTGTCCATGCCGGTCATCCTGCACCAGATCTGGGGCTTTATCGCCCCTGGCCTGTACAAGCACGAGAAGCGCATCGCCGTGCCCTTGCTGGTGTCGAGCATCCTGCTGTTCTACAGCGGCATGGCCTTCGCCTATTTCCTGGTATTCCCGGCCATTTTTCACTTCTTCTCCAGCGTGACACCGGAAGGCGTGGCGATGATGACCGACATCAGCAGCTACCTCGACTTCGTCATGACCCTGTTCTTCGCCTTCGGCGTGGCCTTCGAAATACCGGTCGCGGTGGTTCTGCTGGTCTGGATCGGCGTGGTCGACGTGGCCTACCTGCGCAAGATCCGGCCCTACGTGATCATCGGCTGCTTCGTCGTCGGCATGGTCCTGACCCCACCGGATATTTTTTCCCAGACCATGCTGGCGATCCCCATGTGGTTGCTGTTCGAGCTGGGCATCATCGCCGGCAGCCTGATTCGCAAGCGCAGCGAGCACGACGACGAACCCCAGGCGCCCGACGCCCAACCGCCCGCACCGCTGCCGTGAACCTGCTACTGCTGGAGGACGGTGACTTCATCGCCGCCGATCGGGTGCTGCTCAGTGGCCGTCGCCTCAAGCACCTGCAGGAGGTGCATCGTGCCGAAGTCGGCGACAGCCTGCGCGTCGGCCACCTCGGCGCAGCCATGGGCCAGGGTCTGTTGCTGCGCCTGGACGCCCAGGCCGCCGAACTGCAGGTCCAGTTCGACCAGCCACCGCCGGCCAAACTGCCCCTGACCCTGCTGCTGGCCCTGCCACGACCGAAGATGCTGCGCCGGGTGCTGCAGACCGTCGCCAGCATGGGCGTGCCGCGCCTGGTGCTGCTCAACAGCTATCGGGTGGAAAAAAGCTTCTGGCAGACTCCCTTTCTCGAACCGGCGGCCATTCGCGAACAGTTGATCCTCGGCCTGGAACAGGCACGCGACACCCTGCTGCCCGAAGTCCTGATCGAGAAACGCTTCAAACCCTTCGTCGAGGACCGTCTGCCGCAACTGGCCGCAGGCAGCCTGGGCCTGGTCGGCCACCCGGGCGAATACCCGGCCTGCCCCCGTGCCGTCGAGCAGGCCGTGACCCTGGCCATAGGTCCGGAAGGCGGCTGGATTCCCTACGAGGTGGAGAAACTGCAGCAGGCCGGCCTGCAACCGGTGCAACTGGGCGAACGCATCCTGCGGGTGGAAACCGCGGTCACCGCGCTGCTGGCCCGCTTGTTTTAACCCCCCCGCGAGACTTTCAGCATGATGCGTCCACTGACCCTCGACCTGCCGCGCCTCGAAGCCGCCCTGCTCGGCGGCGAAGCCGTCGAGTATTACCTGGACTTGGACAGCGGCGCGGTGTTTGCCCAGGCGCCCGGCGAACCGGCCCCCGGCGCCCTGGAGAAATACCAGGTACAGCCCGAGCGTTACCTGCCTATTGAGCCGCTGTCCAATGCCCAGCGCCTGGCCATGGCCGAAGCCTTCCTGTTCGGCCTGCCGGACCCCTTCGCTCACTCTGCACTGAGCCAGGCCCTGACCGGACGCAAAGCCCTGCGCACCTTCCTCCACACCCTGGAGCAATGGCCGGCGCTGCAGCAGGCCTGGCACGAACACCAGGCCGCCCAGGTGCATGAACGGGCCCTGGAATGGCTCGAAGACAATGGCCTGGAAGCCGCCACGAGCCGCGGATAAGCCGTGAGTTTCGTAGAGGGCATCTTGAGGCTCGACGAACAAGATCCATTTCGCCAGGTAGGCTGGCGTAGAGCCGTATTTTTTAGGGAAAGGGGGGCGAAACCCAGCGCTGGCCATGCTGGGTTTCGCTGAACGGCAGCTTTTCCCAGCCTACGGACTTCGCCGAAGCGTTTTTTGTAGGGTGCGCCGTGCGCACCGAGGGGGCAGTATCAACGTGATGCTTAATCGCCGAACGCAGCTCTGTTTCGGTGCGCTGAGCGCACCCTACGGAGCCCCGCCTCATCCTGACCTATAGGCGGAATCCAAAGAATGCTCTAACCGTCCGCCTGCCAGTGCGCCGGCAGCAACTGCCCCTCCAGGCCGGGCGCCTCTTCCAGTGCCACGTCCCGCGGCGCCAGCGGTTCGCCGCATTCGGAACAGACCAGCACGCCGTGCATGGCCTGGCCACAGCCCTTGTGCCTATGCCGGATCGGCGGGCCCTCGGCGCCGCTCATATGCCGGTCGCCCCAGTTCACCAGGGCCAGCACCGCTGGATAGAGGTCGCGGCCCTTGTCGGTCAGCCGGTACTCCTCGCGCCGCGGCCGCTCCTGGTAAGGCACCTTGGCCAGCACCTGCGCCTCCGTCAGTTTCTTCAGGCGTTCGGCCAGCACATGGCGGGTGATACCCAGGCGCTTCTCGAAATCCTCGAAACGGCGGGTGCCGAGAAAACTCTCGCGCAGCACCAACAGGGTCCA
>DATDTH010000105.1:0-2702 GCA_035290985.1 Pseudomonas sp.
CTGACGAAGTTGACGAAGCGTTGCCGGACGCCGAGCTGGTCTGGGACCTGCCGTCCGAGTGGCAAGTGGAGCCGGCGCCCGTGGCCCGGCCCGAGCCGCGGCTCGCCGCGGATGCCTGGGGCGGCGAGGCGGCACAACCCGCGCGCCCCGTGCCGCCGCGTACGCCTGCGCAACCGCCCAAACCCCGCGAGCCTTCGGCCATCGAGCGGGCGATCGACTTGGCCAGGGCCTGGCTGTTCGGTGGTAATACGGTGCTGCGCATCGGTGTGGTGCTGCTGTTCCTCGGCCTGGCCTTCCTGTTGCGCTATGCCACCGAGGGCATGGTGGTGCCGGTCGAGATGCGTTACGCCGGGGTGGCGGCCAGTGCGGTGGCGCTGCTGGGCCTGGGTTGGTGGCTGCGCCTGCGCAATCCGAATTACGGCCTGATGCTGCAGGGCACCGGGATTGCGGTAATGTACCTGACGGTGTTCGCCGCCATGCGCCTGCACCCGCTGCTCGACCCGAAGCTGGCCCTCGGCCTGCTGGTGCTGGTGACGGTCTGCTCGGCGATCCTGGCCGTGACCCAGAATGCCCTGGGGCTGGCCGCCGCGGCGGCGCTGGGTGGCTTCGCCGCGCCTATCCTGACCTCCACCGGCAGCGGCAACCATGTTGCGCTGTTCTCCTATTTCATCCTGCTCAACGCCGGGATCTTCGCCATCGCCTGGTTCAAGGCCTGGCGCCTGCTCAACCTGATAGGTTTCGTCGGCACCTTCGGCATCGGCTTCGCCTGGGGCCTGCGCTCCTACAAGCCGGAGCTGCTGTGGAGTACCGAACCCTTCCTGGTGCTGTTCTTCCTGATGTATGTGGCCATCGGCCTGCTGTTCGCCCGGCGCAAGTTGCGCGAAGCGGCGGATGCCCCTGCCGAGCGCGACGAGCTGCTGCGCTGGTCGGCGCGCCAGGGCGATTATGTGGACGGCACCGTGCTCTTCGGTCCGCCCCTGGTGGGGTTCGGCCTGCAGTTCGCCCTGGTGCAGCATCTGGAGTTCGCCGCCGCCTTCAGCGCCCTGGCCCTGGGGCTGTTCTACATGGGGTTGGCGCGCCTGTTGGCCGGGCGTACCGCCGGGCGAGCCTTGCTGCTGGTGGAGACCTGCCTGGCCCTGGGCGTGGTGTTCGGCACCCTGGCCATCCCGCTCGGCCTGAACGCGGGCTGGACCTCCGCCGCCTGGGCGGTGGAGGGGGCAGGCATCTACTGGCTGGGCATACACCAGCGGCGTCCCCTGGCGCGCATCTTCGCGTTGTTGCTGCAAACGGCCGCGGTCCTGGCCTTCCTCACTGAGCTGAGCCATGGCCAGGAGAGCCTGTTGGCCGGCCCGCCGTTAGGCGCGTTGATGCTGGGCACCCTGCTGTTCAGCTACTGGCAGTTGCGCCAGGCGCCGGAGGGGACGGCGGCTGCCTGGGAGCGCCGCCTCTTGCCGGTGTTGGCCTGCACGGGTCTATCGGCCCTCTACCTGATCGCGCCGCTGTGCTTCGGCGCGCAAGCCACCGCCATCATCTGGTCGCTGGCCGGCCTGGCGACCCTGTTCGCGGGCCTGCGCCTACAGGAGCGCAGTTTCCTGTTCACCGCCTTCGCCGTGCAACTGCTCGGCGGCCTGGTCTTCCTGACTCAACTGGAGGGCGCGGCGGGCTCCGGGGCTGGGGTCTTCAGCAACGGCTGGCGCGGGCTGATGACGGCCTCGCTGATCGGCCTGGCGCTGATCGGCGGCATGCTGGTTGCCGCCCGCGACAAAGGGGTGAGCAGCGATGCGCGCCTGATGCGTGGCCTGTCGTTGGTGCTGCTGGTGGGGTTGGTATTTATCAACCTGGCGGTCTTGTTCGTGCTGCCCTGGCAGAGCGCCAGTGCGGTATGGGGTGGCAGCGGCCTGCTGATCATCTGGCTCAGCCTGCACCTGCAGCAGCGCGCCAGCTTTGTCTTCGGTCTGTTGCTGCAAGCGGTAGGCGGGGTTTCCTTCCTGATCGCCAGTCCCCTGTTGCTGGGCCAATTGAGCGCCGAGGACCTGAGTCCGCTGGCCCACGCCGGCTTCTGGACCCCGATGGTGCTGGCCCTGGCCGCGCTGGTCGGGGCCTGGCGCCTGCAGTTGGGCCGCGACCGCGACCAGGCCCTGGGGGCCCTGAGCCTGGAGCGCCTGTCGCAATTGCTGCTGGTCTGGGGCGCCGGCTGGTGGGTGCTGGCCCTGGTCAGCGAGGTGCTGCGCTTTGCCGCGCCGGCCTTGCAGGTGCCGCTGTTGCTGCTGGTCGCGGCGCTCAGCGGGTTGCTCTGGAGCCTGCTGGCCGTGCGGACCCAGTGGCGCGCCCTGGCGCTGCTCTGCACCCTGCTGGTGCCGGCCGCGCTGGTGCTGTTGCTGCACGCCTGGCGCCTGGATTACCACCCGGCCGCCGACTTTGGCTGGCTCGGCTGGGGCGCGCTGTTCGCCGTGCATCTGCTGAGCCTGCGCCGCCTGGCGCTGCTCTTGCCCAGCGGTGCGCTGCGCGCCGCCCATGTGCTCGGCTGCTGGCTGATACTCGGCGTGCTGGCCCTGGAGTTGCGCTACCTGCTCTATGCGCTGTCCGAGACCTACAACGCCTGGCGCTGGCTGGGTTGGGCGCTGTTGCCCAGCATCTATCTCTGGCTGATGGTGCAGTCGCCGAATGCTCCCTTGACGGCCCCGAGCCGCGCGCCCTGGCCG
>DATDTH010000106.1:0-9857 GCA_035290985.1 Pseudomonas sp.
TATGGAGCAGCTGCTGAGCGACCCGGAGTCCGGCGTGCTGCCGCCGGCGGCCGTGGTGGTGGAAGTGGTCCAGGGGGAGGGCGGGGTGATTCCCGCCCCGCTGCGCTGGCTGCAGGGGCTGCGTCAACTGACCCGCAAGCACGGCATCGTATTGATCATCGACGAGGTGCAGACCGGCCTGGGGCGCACCGGTCGGCTCTTCGCCTTCGAGCATGCGGATATCGAACCCGACATCCTGGTGCTGTCCAAGGCCCTCGGCGGTGGACTGCCATTGGCGGTGCTGGTCTATCGCGAGGCGCTGGACACCTGGAAACCGGGGGCCCATGCCGGCACCTTCCGCGGTAATCAGATAGCCATGGCGGCCGGCGCGGCGACCCTGCGGCATATCCTCGACGAGAACCTGCCGGCGCATGCCACCGTCATGGGCGAGCGCCTGATGGGTCAACTGCGCCGGTTGCAACGCCACTACCCGTGCCTCGGCGATGTGCGTGGCCGTGGCCTGATGGTCGGGGTGGAAATCGTCGGCGCCCCCGACGGCAGCCGGGTGTTGCCGATCGATGGGCTATTGGCCAAGGCCATCCAGCACCAGTGCCTGCGCCTGGGGATCATTCTGGAACTGGGAGGACGCCACGGCGGCGTGGTGCGTTTCCTGCCGCCCTTGCTGATTCGCGCCGAAGAAATCGACCTGCTGGTGGAGCGTTTTCAGCAAGCCCTGGATCATGCCCTGGCCAACTCGACCCATAGGGCCCTGCATATCGCATAGGGCGTTTTCAGGAAAAATCCGTCCGCCCAACTTTGGCGGGTTACGCCGCGCGGAAGGTGCAGTGTGGCTTGCCAGAGCGGCGTTCCGCGCGACTAACCCGCCCTACGAAAATGCCCCGCATCTGCGTAGGAGCCAGCTTGCTGGCGATCTTCGTTTCCGGCGGCACGCCGCTGTCCCGGATTGCGCCAAGGCTTATCCGAGCTACGAAAATTGAGCCCTTGCACGGTGAGCTTCAAGACGGTATCTACGACAGCTGATCGCAGTGAGGCATGAGAAGAGAGCTTGCTGACGATGCGCTTTCGTAGAGTGCGCCGTGCGCACCGGGAGCAGGAAACTTCAACTGAGCCGCTGTTGCATGAACTGAGAAAATTGCCTCAATTCATCCCGAAATAAAGTGAGTTGATCCTGGTCCGTCTCGCGTATGTAGGTGAGCATTTCCTTGAGTCCCTCGTACAGGTCGATGACCTTCTGGGAGCGCCTGGAGTCGCCCTCGTCACTCTTCTTTTTGGCAATGCGGAAGATGTCCCAATAGTGCCCTTGGTTGAACGCCTGGCGCATTTTCTGAATGCCGTCGGGTGTCTTGGTCCCGATAAAGGCAACGCCTTCCGCATCCCATGCGGTGTTTCCCAGCAGTCGACCCAGCGCTGCGAAGTCCGGAGCCGCTGCGTTCAGCGGCACGCTCAGCTCAGCATCGGCGATGTTGACCGGATTATGCGCGCCAGCGGGGGTCAGCAGCTCGACTGTGGCCCTGGGCGGATTGAGAACCTGCACCTCACCGATATCGAAAATGCAGAGGGAATTGAGGGTGTTCACCCTAATGGTCAGCAATATTCCATAAGGCTCATCCGCGAGCAGCCATTCGAGTTTGTCGGGGTTGCCACTTCTGAACGAAGACTTGGCGAAGCTCATCGAGACCGGCCTATTGGTCGAGAAGGGGACGAATTTGGTGGTGCTGGTGTCCGAGGTAAAATCCGGCTCCTCCAGGGTCGCGCTGGGTTTTGGCCGGCTAATGCCGCTCCTGGCATCACTGGCCCCCGGGCTGGTGATGGAAAGCCCGCGGTAGAGCTGAATGGACGCGGTGAGATAGTTGTTCGCCAACTGGTCTTCCGCGTGGTGCAACTCATGGGCGTTGAGCCCGACGTTGAAGGGCGTGACAGACTTATCCTTGTGAATCCACAGGCGATTCCTGCCGCCGGGTCCGACCCTGACGACGAAGAAAACATTCACCGTTCCGGTGACGGTTCGTTCTTCAGCATCGTAGTAGCGCGCACCTATTTTAAGTCGGGGCATGTTCTGCATCCTTTCAATGGCCGGGCCAAGGGGAATCTTCCGAAGGAGCCTAGACCATAGGGGCTGCTCTGATCCAACTGGTGGTGAACGCTGCGCGCCTTGTTCGCCGAAACGCACCTCTGCCGAGCTCCGATCGGGGGAATGGGGGCTGATTTAATTGTCCGAACTGTTGCACGGGAGAACATTGGGCTCTTGCTGCCTGGGTTTTCAAGGCGTGACCTTCGTCAGCCTGTTCTGGCGGCTACCGCCTGAAAATTGATAAGAGCAGGTAAAGTGAGTTTGCACGAAGCCCAAGGCGTGTCTACGCTTGAGGCGATAGCGGCAATTTGCCTTTATATAGCGCACTCCAGATCAGAGCCCCGGGTATCGCACCGCCCCATTTATGGATTTATGAGGACAGTGGCATGTTCTTTACCTCGGCCAAGGCCGCCTTGCTGGTCAGTATTTTTCTCAGCAGTTCATGCACAGTGGTGAATGTGGTGGGCGAGTCTGGACGTATAGATACGCACTGGATTCCAGGGATTGCCTACATACGCATAGACCCAGGAGACAGTCCTCTATATGTGCAACATGAATCTTTTGGAGTCGGAGTATCAAATAAATCAGTTACTTTCGGGTATGGTTTGTTTGAACAGATAATGATTAAAAACCCAGATGATAAATCCTGCCTACTGATTTCAGTTTCGGATGGACCAACGAAGCGTGATTTTTCTTTTCAGAAAAAGGAGCCGGAAGATGTTTGCAAAAGCTCAGCCTTTAAAGTTCAGAATTAAAGCCGCTGCCCTTATAGGTGCGGTTTCGACTGTTGTATGGGGGTGCGCGCCGCTGCAACAAGCACCATTGGTGTATACCTCATCGCATGTCGTGGGAGTGAAGCTAGGCATGGCCCCCACTCAGCCAGAGTCATTGGAGGTTGTAGTTGGCTACAAAGACCTTGATGCAGCCTATGCTCCAGTGGCGGTATCGAACCCCTATTTGGATGAAGCAATAAAGCCAGGCAATAAATACGATAAAGAACTTTATGAGATCAAGGAAATATACGGAATTTATGGCACGCAAGCGACAGCGGAGGCTGCATCGCAGTTGCTGACGGCAGATGAGTCGAACGACATGAAGCTATTTTTTGAGGCCTATTCGGGGAAAAAAACCAGCGAAAGTATAGCAATTGCTGCAGAAAGCAAACTGAATGACGCGAGAAGTCTAAATGAGCTGAGTGAAAGCATAAAAGCTGAACTTGAAAAACCCGGCTCATGCACCAAGTTCTCATTAAGTACAACCGTTTCAAAGCTCGTTGAAGAGTTGTTGAGTTGTACTGGAAAAGAGGAAGATAAAAATGAAGTTTCCCGACTGTACTCAGGCCTGAAAGACTCAAATCAAACCTTAATTGTGACTCGGGATGCATTAAAGGCAGCCCAGCAGGAAAAGGATAAAACCAGTCTGGATTTGGCTGAAAAAACAAGAATTCACAATGAAATAAGTTCCAAGGTTAAGAAGGTGTTGGAGAAGCTGGCAAGCATACAAAAAAGAGATGCCATATCGGTTTACGGCTCTTTCGATGCAGATACTGTGGCAGGAACAAATGAGGATGGTGCCAAACCGCTAGATGGCGGCGGAGTTAATGTGAAAATCGGGAAAGTCTTTTCGACTGGGGTTGCAGCCCAAAATATATCCGAGGCTCAAAAAATCGTAGCCTCTAGCGTGGTTGTCGGCTCTTGCATCAAAGCTATCGGCGACCACGCGGCCGGCTTATATCCTAATGAGTCTGACATGACAGTTAGGCAAAATTACGTTAAAGGTTTAATGGCGGAATGCCTAAAGAGCACTTCACAAAATAACAAATGACGGATCAGCATTGCTATCAAGAGTGAGGGATTGGATCGAAAAATCAGGAAAATATGGGCCGGGAGGGAGTGTTACACGCCCCCCGATCGGCATTGCTGCGCGCCTTGTTCGCCGAAACGCACCTCTGCCGAGGTGCGCTGAACGCTCTGGCGGCCAGGGTCAAGCGATGGGCGAGTCCAGGCACTGCAACTGCAACAGCGGTAGCTCCGAGTCTGGGGCGACGCTTGAATACAGGGTGATACTCGAACGCCAAAAGGCACCGGTGTCCACCGGGCTCATCTGGGCGAGCCAGGTGGCGAGCGCGTCGATGATGTGCGGGACGCTGCTGGCCGGGTCGTAGGTAAAAGCAGGGAGCAGCAGCACCGGCAGCAGGGTGTCGATGGGCGGAGTCGAGGGCTGCAGGGGGTAGCCGTAGCTGAGGCCCACGGCGATCTGACGTCCCTGCGTGTCGTTGCCCAATAGCTGCTCGAACAACAGGGTCAGGGGATTACTGGTGGCGTTCTGGGTCCAGGCGCCGATGACCAGGCGGCTATCGACGCTTATCAAGGGAACCAGCGGTTCGGGGAAGCGCAGTGGCGGCGTCTGGTAGACTAAGGGCGCGCAGGTTTGCGGCCCTGCCGGGCCGAGCAGTTGCGCATTACGGCACACGGACAGGGCGGCATTGGCGCTCTGGTAGCGGGCGATAAGCAAGGGGCCGAGTCGGTAATGGAACACCAGGCGAGAAAACGCCGGCACCCGGCTTGCCGCGTCGGCAGTGGGGAACCGGTAGACTTGGATATCACCCGACGCCCCATCGGCGCTGAGCGACAGCGGCATGCCGTCGCTGCCGCTCACATCGATGCCTGGCCAGCCAATAGCGCCATCCGCCCGCAGGCGCTCGAGCGTCAAGCTGTCATAGACCTCGACCCCGTCCAGCCACGCTGTGCCGAGGGTCGCCCGATACTGGTAGTGCTCGGCAGTGACGCCGCCGCTTGGCAGCGCTGGCTGCTCGGTTCCGGTGCGCGAGGGCTCGAGTCCGGCCACCTCGGCGGAGCGACTGTCCAGCGCCCACCAGTCCGACCAGAGCCCGGCGATCCGTTCGGCCAGTTCGGCATAGGTGTCGAGCGCGCTGGCCAGGCGGGTGTTGGCGGGATGGGCGTCGGCACCTTGCAGATCGGCGAGTATCTGCCACAGGCTATCGCGGGATTCCACGTATTGGGCGAGGACGCGGAACAGGCTGCCATCCTCGGCGATGGCGGACACCCGCGGCGGCCCGCTGTTGAACTCGACCTCCAGCAGGGTCTGGTCCTGTGCGGCGCTTTGCTGGCTGTAGCTAAAGAGATAACTCCACTGCAGCGCGGCATCGACCGATTGCGGATCCCGGGGCCCCTCGGCCGACTGCGCGATCAGCACCGGGCTTTGCGGGTAGGCGCGCAACGGCAGCGGCACCCGAGGTGAACCGAGCGCGACGCTGTAGGCCGCCGGCGGGAACCGGTCGAACGCGCGGATGAAGCTCAGCGCCTGTACCGCATCATCCTCGCGGTCGAACTCCAGGGCATTGACCTCGTACTCCGGCTCGAAGCTCAGGGCGCTCTGCCGTGCAGGTTGTGCCACCTCCAGCGGAAGGGAAAGGGTGCCACTGGCGGTGGGGCCGAGAGCGATAAAGGCATGGCCCAGGCGCAGGCTTTTTAAGGCGTCCGCGGCCAATGCCTGGCCGCAGTTGCTCAGCGTGCGTAGCCGACCGACGCCGCAGAGCCGCGCCGTTGCGGCGGCGGCAGGCGCGCTCAGCGTGGCGTTGAACTGGATGACTGCCGTGCTGCTGTAGCCGCAGGCCAACTGATCGAGCAGGCACCGGTGGAGCGCCTCGCGTGCGGCGGTCCAGGTCGCGGAGTGGATAGCGCCGACCTGCGAGTGATCGACCAGGACAGGCGCAATGCCGTCGGCGACCGCGCTGGCGAGCAATTTTTTCGCCGCCAGCAGACGTTCGAACGGCTCGGCCGCGACCAGGGCGGCCGGCGTGGCATAGGCCGCGCCGCACAGCCGATCGAGATCGGCGAGCCAGGCGAGGGCCCAGGTGTCCAGCTCGATACCCTGGTAGTCCTTGTCTTGCGTCGCGCCCCAGCCCCCGCTGAGCGGGTCCAGGGTATTGAGTGCCACGCCGTGCGCGGCTGACAGGCTGTTGGACAGGGGCCGAAGGGCGAAGGTTAGCGGCTGCGGACCTTCGACCCCCGGTACGCTGGCGGTGGGGCCGACGGTCACGGCGCCGATGCCGTCCGGGGCGACAAAGGACAGCGCCCAGATCAGGGGTTGCGCCGGATCGTCACTGGCCGCCAGCTTGAGTCCGGGAATCAGCTCTTCCAGGGTCGTGGCGAAGCGTTCGAGGCTCCCTTGGCAATCACAGGCGGCGATGGGGCTGCACGCCTGTTCGACGGGCGAGGGCGCTGTGGCGCTGCCGCGAGAGGCCGGGTCGACCAGCGCCGAGTCGCGCCTGAGGGTCAGCCACGTGTGCAGCGGGAAAAGCACCTCGGGGAACTGCCAGCCGTTGCCGCCAAAGGCCGCCTGGAGCAGGGTGTCGGCGGGGGGCAGCAACAGTTCGGCGCCCGTTGCGAGGAAGGCGATGTCGCTATTGGCCTGGACCAGGTCGGCGAGGGTGAGCGCAATGCCGGCCAGGGCGAAACGTCGAATAATCGCGTTGAGGCTGTCGGCGGCAAGGGTGGTGACGCTTGGTTGCGAGGCGAGCGACGAGGGCTTGAGGCGGATGCCGGGGCGTATCAGCCCGGCGGTGGCCGCATTGGCGCTCAGTATTTGCGTAGCCTCCTGGCCATAGAGGCCGCCAAGGGTGGCGGGGCTGATACCCGGGTTGCTGCTGCTCAGCTTCGCGGGAGGGCAGAGCAGCAGCGCGCCGCTGGCGAGAACGCCGTGACTCTCGGCAATGGCCGCGGCCAAGGCGGCGAAGGTGACCGCCGGCGTGCAGCGAGCGATAAGTGCAGCGAAGCTGTCGCCGGCCTGGGTCACTAGGCTCTGGCCGGCGATGCAGAGGGGCTGGCCTGGCGCGACCGTGCCGGGCCGATCCTGATTGGCCAGGAGCAGGGCGAGTTCGGCGGGGACACAGGGGTCGATGGAGGCCGAGCGAAACAGACCGGCGATCTCCGCCAGGCTCTGAGCGGCGCGGATGCGGTAGGGGATTCGCAGCATCGCCGGGTCGGCCGGGAGCCTGGCCAGCCCTGGAATCGGCAAGCCGGCACCATCATCCGCGGCGGCCTTGGGCGCCAGACCGGCATTGAACTCGAGCAACTCACCCGGGTCGATGGCATAGGCCCGTGCGGTGGCCTCCAGCGTTGCGCTGTCGAGCCCGGTAACGGCGCGGGTCCCGCGGTAAATCGGCGTTCCGGCGGCGAACAGATCAAGCGTGTCCAGGTTGAGGAGGGCGAGAGTCGCAGCGGCGATGCCGGTGCCGTTGCTCGCCAGGGTCCAGCCGGCGGCTGTGATGCGCCGGTCAACCCGTAGCCTGACCGTAGCGCGAAACAGGCCGGGCGTCTCATCGTTGGCCAGCGCCGCCATCAGGCTGTCGAAGGGCACGCCCTGGTTACGAAAGGCCAAGGCAATCTCATCGAGGCTGGCATCGGCGCCCGGTTGGCCGTGCAAGGGCACCGCGACGTCCACCCCCTGGGCGGTGAAGACAAAGCCCGGCGCGATCAGGCCCGCACGGTCCTGGTTGGCGCTGACCAGACTGGCCGGCGTGACAGCCAGGGCGCGGGCGAGGGCGGCCAACGACAGCCCCTCCATAGGTTGAGCCTGGTCGCTGCTGGGCACCCGCAGTTCGACACCCGGGTTGAGCGGTTGTCGGGTGTTACGCACATCGGCCAGTAGACTGACGGGGTCGAGGTCCTCGGCGAGCAACGTGGCAAAGCTGCCGGCGGCAACGAAGCTGGCGAACACCGGCACCGACAGGCCACTGTCGGGCAGCTGCAACAGGTTGCCCAGTGCGCGTCCGGCGCTGGCGAGGCCGAGCGCCTGCCAGTCCACGCCATAGTGTTCGATAACCTGGGCGAGGCTCGCGGTGCTGGCCGGATCGGCGAAAACCGCTTCCAACGCCGAGGCCGCATGGGCAAAGACGCAACTGGCCGAGACATGGGCGCGAAGGCCGTCGATCGAGACCGGCAGTGCCAGGGCCTGGCCGGCGGCCGGCTGGTTGAGCGAAGTGGCGAGGGACAGGCTCAGGTCAGGCTGCATGACCTGGGCCCAGATCGCCTCGAAGCGTCCGGCACTCTCGGCGGCGGTTGTGCAGGCGGAATCCCCCGCAGCGGCACCGCTCGGGATCAGTCCGCCCGGTTGCAAGGCGAGCCGCAACGCCAATTGCGCGCCGGCCTGGTCGTCGGCGGGCGGCTGGATGCGCCAGGCCACTTGGGTCTGCGGCCATGTCGAGACGCCGATAAGCGGGTCGGTGTAGCCGGCTGGCCTGTCGACGCGGCCCGCAGTTTCGTCTGAAAGCGTCTCGGTGGCACTCATCGCATTGATCCTTCAACAGGGGGGCGGGCGGGGCGGTTGTCGAACCTAGCATAAAAGCGAAGTGCCACAGCGGAGCACGCTGGGCGCGGGGTTAGAAAGTGACGCAATAAGGTCATTTATTGACAAGCATCAGCCGGCCCATTCCGTACTGAAAGTCGGCTGGTAGACTCCGCCCGCCCTGATCCAGACGGAGTGCTCATGTTCCTTTTTCGATACAGCCTGATCCTGTTTTTGCTGCTGGCCGGTTGCGCACCCAGCACTCCGGTATTTGTCGCGCAAGTCGCCCTCCAGGAGTTGGAAGGCTACAAATCGATGAAAAATAACCGGATGGTTGCCGCCATTGAAGAAGAGGGGGATTTGCTGACATTCAGTGCCATGGCCATCCGCGATGCCCAGAGCGAAGAAGCGGAAAAAACCTACCTGATCGGTTACCACGACAAGAGACTCAGTGATGACGTACGGGCCATTGCCCTGTATCAAATCGGCCTGATTTACATGAACCGCTATAACGATCAACGCGATGACGGCAAGGCGCTCAACTATTTGTATCGGTTGCCCAATGAGTTTCCTCAGGCCGTGGCGACCCGTCGTGCCAGGGTTCGTATTGACCGGCTTTACAAGCGCGCGGATGAGCCGATAAAGGAAAGTGCACAAGAATTGATCGCCCGTTGGAAGCCATCTCAAACCCTGGACCTGTACAAGCCGGGCCTGGACCGGGACATGACGTTGCTTTCACGCCGGGCCGTGCTCACCGATCGCGTGGCGGAGGCCGAGCAGCTGTACATGCTGGCGATAAGCGACCCTGGCGTCCCCTCGGGGCTCAAGGAAAAAGCGCTGTACCAACTCGGCCTGATGTACCTGGCAGCCGACAACCCCACGCACAGTCGAGACAAGGGGATTCATTACCTGCGTCGGCTGCTTACGCAGTTTCCCGACAGTGAACTGTCGGACATGGCCGCGCTGCATTTGAGTCAGGCCATTCAAGGCGATTAACTCAGGGCATGGACGGCAACGTCTCTTCAATCCTGGGAGGAGGGCACTCTTTGCATCTGCGGGGGTCATCCGTTAGCAGGCCAGGGGCGTGTATCGAGCACAGGACCAACCCACACGTCGCCCTCTGCAGGACGAAAAATTACGCCCATCAGGCGTGCCTTTCGACAATCAGCGAGGGTCGCCGCGATCACTTGTGAGGCCAAGGCCATGGAGAAGGGTAAGAAGGGATCGAATAACGGCAGCACGGCTGAAAGCGCAAAGCTGACGAACAAGGACTACCTCAAGCAACTGCGTCTACTGCATGTCGAACTGGTCAAGCTTCAGGAATGGGTGAAGCAACAGAGCCTGAAGATCTGCATCGTTTTCGAGGGGCGCGACGGCGCCGGCAAGGGTGGGACTATCAAGGCCATCACCGAGCGGGTGAGTCCGCGCATTTTTCGTGTGGTGGCGCTGCCCGCGCCGACCGAGCGGGAAAAGAGCC
>DATDTH010000107.1:0-16635 GCA_035290985.1 Pseudomonas sp.
TGACCGAACGCCTTGGCGAAGCCCTGCTGCGCTGGGACGAGTCGACCTTTCTCGAGGCGTTGCCGGGTCTGCGCCTGGCCTTTACCCGGCTTTCGCCGCGCCAGTTGCGTGAACTCGCGGCCCGGGTGATGCCGGGCGAGCGGGTCGGGGCGATGCCGCTGGCACGTTTCTGGTCGAGCGCCGATCTGCGGCAGGCGGCGGACCTGCGCAAGCGCCTGGCGAACGCTCGGCAAGCCTGGGACGGACTGCGCGATGAGTGAGTACGAACAGAGGCGCCGCTGGCGCCTGGTGCTGGGGCAGGATGCCGAACTTGGGGGCGGCGAGCGCTTGAGCGAAACCGACCGGCTACGGGACGCAAGCCTCGACTACCTCTACCGTCGGGAATACGAAGCCCGCAGTCACGGGCCCGGCAGTCTCGAACCGTCGCGCAAGGGGGGGCAGGAGGCCTCGCAGCTGACCCCGGTGCGTTGGCTGGAGCGGGTGCGCACCCTATTCCCAACGCGAACGGTGGAGATCCTGCAGCGCCAAGCGATCGAGCGCTATCAGCTGACGGCACTGCTCAGCGACCCCGAGGTGTTGCGTCAGGCCACGCCGAACATTGCCCTGGTGCAAACCCTGCTGAGCTTTCGGGCCTGGCTGCCGGACAGCCTGATGGACGAAGTGCGGCGGATCATTCGCCAGGTCTGTGAGGAACTGGATAAACGCCTGGCCCGCACCCTGAGTTCCCGGATCGAAGGGCGGCGTTCGCGCCAGGCCCAGGGCGGACGTCCGGCCCATGCGGCGCTGAATTGGCCGCTGACCCTGAGGCGCAACCTGCGGCACTACGACATGGAGGGCGAGGTGCTGCTGCTCGAACGGCTTTACTACAACCCGTTCCGGCAACGCCAGGCTCCCTGGGAGATCGTTCTGTTGATCGACCAGAGCGGCTCCATGTCGAATTCGGTGATCCATGCGGCGGTCATAGGCGGGATTTTCAGTCGGCTGCGCAGCCTCAGTACCCGGGTGCTGCTGTTCGATACCCAAGTCCTGGATGTCAGCGATCGTCTGGACGACCCGGTGGAGACCCTGCTGGCGGTGCAATTGGGCGGCGGTACCGATATTGGCCGGGCGCTGCTTTATGCCCAGAGCCTGATTGCCCAGCCCCGTCGCTGCATGCTGGTGCTGCTCAGCGATTTCCAGGAGGGCGGCGACCCGGCCGTGCTCTATGCCACGGTCGCGCGGCTGGCCGAGTCGGGCGTTGCCTTGTTGGGATTGGCGGCGCTGGATGCCCAGGCGCAGCCCGCCTACGACCAGGTCAACGCCCGCGAACTGATGGCCAGGGGCATGCAGGTGGCGGCCATGACCCCTGAATATCTGGCCGACTGGGTCGGCGCCTGCATGGCTGGGCACCGCCCATGAGTCTGCAGGCCTGGTTGCGCGCGGTGGACGACGAGGCCCTGGTGGCCTGGGCCAATCGTGGCCTGTTGCGGCGCGGGCAAAAACTGCTGGAGCAGCAGGTGCCGGCCAGTTGGTCCCTGGATGAGGCCATGGCCAGTGCAACGCTCGACGGTCATCGTCAGGCGGTCAAGGGCGTGGGGTTCGAGCAGTTGCACTGCGACTGCGCGGCCCTGGGGCCCTGCCATCACCTGGTGTGCCTGCTGCTGGGGTTGCGGGAGCGGCTCCAAGGGGGCGAGGGCGTACCCGAAGAGCCGGCTGCTACCGAGGCGGCTGCCCCCTGGTTGATGCCCGATGCCGAGGCGCGCCTGGCCCTGCTGGGGCGCGTCGCCTTGAGCCGTGGACAGCGCTGGCAGGCTCAGGGGTTGGTGGCGCAGGTGGAGATAGACGACAGCAAGCTGGTGGCGACGCTGGAACTGGCCACACCGGTTCGGCTGATGATTCCACGCACCGGTGGGCTGGCGGCTTCGCTCTGTTCCTGCCGGGAAAATCCCTGTGCCCACCGGGCCCTGGTGCTACTGCAACTGGCCCAGGCCGCTGATCCCAAGTCCTGCACAGCAATGGTCGAGGCGCTCAGCCCAGGCCAGGGGCGAGCGCTCGAGGAACTCGATCGCTGGACCCGGGAGTTGGCCATCTTGGGGCTCAACGGTGGATCGAGCCTGTTCGTGGCCCGCGGCGAGGCCCTGTCGACCGAATTGACTCAGGCCGATCTGCCCCAGCCGGGTCGCCTGTTGACGCGCCTGACCCGTCTGCTCGACGACGAGCGCCGCGGCATGGCCGGCAGCAGTGCGACTCAGGTACGCCGGCAACTGGCGGAGCTGCTGGCGTACCGCCGCGCGCTGGCCCGCAGTCCGTTGCCGCAGCCCTTGGGGCAATTGGCCGGGGTACACCGTCGTAATTACCTGGTCTGCCAGGATTTGCCCCTGATCGCACTGACCGCCGAATGCTGGGAGACCCACAGCGGCTATCGGGGTTACAGCCTGCATTTTCTCTCACCCCGTGACGGTCGCTGCTACAGCCTGTCCGAGTCCCGGGCCCTGGCCCTGAATCCTCAGTGGCAGACCCAGGAAGCCCTGATCCAGGCGAGCTTCTGCGGACACCGATTGACCGCCTTGCTCGGTATGCGCTGCGTACTGGAAAAGGGCTGGATCAGCGAGGAGGGCCGTCTGGCCAATCGCGAAGGCACGCGGTTGCGCATCGAGGGGCCGTTGCTCCACGACGCGCTGATGGCCCATGCCGAATCGCCGAGCAGCCGCTTGGGCCGAGTCGCCATGCACCGCAGCACCTGGCTGTACCGCAGCGATCCGCAACCCTGGGGGCTGGTCGCCGGTTGGGTCAGCGAACTGCCGGTGTTCGAGCGCTTTACCCAACGTTGGCTGGGGGAGGGCTGTGGCCCGGACGGCGAGCGTTTCCGGATCCTTGTGCCGGGTACCGCGGAGGGTACCCAGGCCATGAAACGTATGCAGCGAGCGGGGCAGGAGGGCGAAGGCACCTGGCTGTTCGGTCGCTGGAGCATCGAGGATGACTGGCCGTGCCTGTCCCCCATCGCCCTGGACGCAGGCCACGGCCTGCGCCACTTGTTTTGCGAGCTGCCATGAGCCCTCCCTTGGAAAACTGGTTGCAGGAGTGGGGCCATTGGCTGGATGCCTTGCTGGCCACCGGGTTGGCCTGTCCGACGGGGGAAACGCGCCTGCGAATCCAGGCCTGGTGCGCGGACGCCGAGGCCCTGGGGTTTGCCGCGCAGTGCGCGGCAGCGCGAGTCCTGTTGGGTGGCTTGCCGGAACGGGCCGATGCCTTTCTCGGTCTGCTGCTGGAGCATGACATGCTGCTGCGCTTATCTGAGGCCCAGCACCTGACAACCTATGCCACCTGTACCGACGACTAGGGGCGAGCGGTGCGCCTCGCTTAGCTAAAGCCCTTACCGGTAGAATCGCCTCCTTTTGCCAGAGCCGCCCCTATGCCCCTTCGCATCGTGTCGATCGTCCTTTTCCTGCTGGGCACCGGTTCGCTGCAGGCCGCGCCCATTTCCTACAGCCGGGACGTGCAGCCGATCTTCAACGACAAGTGCGTGGCCTGCCACGCCTGTTACGACTCGCCCTGCCAGCTCAACCTGGGCAGTGGTGAGGGCGTGCTGCGCGGGGCGCACAAGCTGCCGGTGTATGACGGCGGGCGAACCCGCGCCCAACCCAGCACCCGGTTGTACCTCGATGCCCATGGCGAGCAGGCCTGGCGGCGCAAGGACTTTTTCAGCGTGCTCGAGAATGGGCAGGACGGGCAGGCGGCGTTGATGGCCCGCATGCTCGAACTGGGTCGGCAGCGGCCGCTTGAAGCCAACGCCAAGCTGCCCGCCGAGATCGAACTGGGGATCGCCCGGGCCAACCAGTGCCCACTGCCGGAGGGGTTTGCCGGCTACGCGGCGAAACACCCGCGCGAGGGCATGCCGCTGGCGGTCGCCGGGCTGAGCGAGGCGCAGTACCAGACCCTGCAGGGCTGGCTGGCGGCCGGTGCGCCCCTGGACGAGCAGCCGCTGCGCCCCAGTGCCGGGGAAAGCGTGCAAATTGCCGAGTGGGAGGGGCTGCTAAATGCCGCTGGCGCCCGCGAGGCGTTGGTTGGCCGCTGGCTGTTCGAACACCTGTTTCTCGCTCACCTGTATTTCGAGGGCGGCGAGCCGGGGCATTTCTTCCAGATGGTCCGTTCGCGCACGCCCAGCGGCCAGCCCATAGACCCGATCGCCGCACGCCGGCCGAACGACGATCCGGGTACCACCTTTTATTACCGCTTGTGGCCGATCCAGGGCGTGATCGTGCACAAGACCCATATCACCTACCCCCTGAGCGCGGACAAGCTGGCCCGGGTGCGCCAGCTGTTCTTCAGCGGCGACTGGCAGGCCGAGCAGGTACCGGGCTATGGCCCGCAGCGACGGGCCAATCCGTTCGAGACCTTCGCCGCCATTCCGGCCCAGGCACGCTACCAGTTCATGCTGGATAATGCCGAATATTTCGTGCGCACCTTTATCCGCGGCCCGGTCTGCCGCGGGCAGATCGCCACGGACGTGATCCGCGACAATTTCTGGACCTTCTTCCAGGCGCCGGAGCATGACCTCTACCTCAGCGATGCCGAGTACCGGGCCGAGGCCACGCCCTTGCTGGCCATGCCCGGGCAGAGCGACGAGTTGGGCGGCCTGCCGGTGTTGTGGCGCGACTACCGCGACAAGCGCAATGCCTACGAGGCGCTGCGCAACGATGCCTATGCCGACGCCCCGCCCCCCGACTGGGCGCATATCTGGGCCGGCAACGACAACGCCCTGCTGTCGATCTTCCGCCATTTCGACAGCGCCGCGGTGCGCAAGGGCCTGGTCGGCGAGATCCCGCAAACCCTCTGGTGGTTCGACTACCCGTTGTTCGAGCGCACCTATTACCAATTGGTGGTGAACTTCGATGTCTTCGGCAATGTGTCCCACCAGGCCCAGACCCGGCTGTATTTCGACCTGATCCGCAACGGTGCGGAGCAGAATTTCCTGCGCCTGATGCCGGCCGAGTCGCGGGCCCTGTTGCTGAGCGACTGGTACCAGAACGGGGGGCGATTGAAGGTCTGGATGGATTATCAGCCGCTCGACGGCGACACCCCGAGTGGCCTGGAATTGCCCAGCCATGAGCCCAAGCGGGCCTTCGCCCAGCAGTTGCTGCAGCGTTTCGCTTCGCTCGATGCCCGGCCCGATCCGCTCAACCGCTGCACCGGCGCCCACTGCTATCGCCCCGGTGTCAGCCTGCCGCTGCAGGAAGCCGAACAGGCCCTCAGCCGGCTGGCGGGTAAGCCGGCCGGCGCTCTCAAGGTGATCGATCAGTTGCCGGAAGCCAGCCTGTTGCGCCTCGAAATGGCCGATGGCAGCCGGGAGGTGTACAGCCTGCTGCGCAACCGCGCCCACAGCAACGTGGCGTTTATGTTGGGCGAGTCCCTGCGTTACCAGCCGGCGCTGGACACTCTGACGGTCTATCCCGGGGTCTGGACCAGTTATCCGAACTTTATGTTCAACCTCAGGGCCGAGGAGGCCCCGGCCTTCGTCGCCGCCCTGGAGCAGACCCGGGACCCGGCGGCCTTCGAGCGGCTGGTGCAGCGCTGGGGCATTCGCCGCACTCATCCCGAATTCTGGCGCTACTTCCATGACCTGTCGGCTTATATCCGCGAGACCGAGCCCGCCGAGGCCGGGGTGCTGGACATGAATCGCTACCAGAATCTCTGATGGGGAGCCCCGGCTTCATGGACGGTCGGCTGGGCGCTTTTCCGACAAAAACACTAGGACTTTGTCCGCTCGCCGCTATTGGCGTAAACTGCACCCACGTTTGCGAGGAGTTGCCATGAGCGCCATCACCATCACCGAAGCTGCCCAAGACTATCTGGCCGATCTGCTGAGCAAGCAGAACACCACCGGTATCGGCATCCGGGTCTTCATCACCCAGCCGGGTACCCAATACGCCGAAACCTGCATCGCCTATTGCAAGCCGGGCGAGGAAAAACCAGAGGATACGGCCCTGGCGCTGAAAAGCTTCACCGCCTATATCGACGCGTTCAGCGAAACCTTCCTCGATGACGCGGTCGTCGACTACGCCACCGATCGCATGGGCGGCCAGTTGACCATCAAGGCACCGAACGCCAAGGTGCCGATGGTCAATGCCGACAGCCCGATCAACGAGCGGATCAGCTACTACCTGCAGACCGAGATCAACCCGGGCCTGGCTGGCCATGGCGGCGAAGTCAGCCTGGTCGATGTGGTCGACGACGGCATCGCGGTGCTGAAGTTCGGGGGGGGGTGCCAAGGCTGTGGTCAGGTCGACCTGACCCTCAAGGAAGGCATCGAAAAGACCCTGCTCGAGCGCATCCCGGAGCTCAAGGGCGTGCGCGATGTGACCGATCACAGCAACAAGGAAAACGCCTATTACTGATCGACAGGGGCAATAAGGCGCAGCCCATGCAGGGCGCGCCGCCCTGAATACCGGTTTTTACTTGGCGTTTCGAAAAAAAGGTGGCCCTATGGGCCACCTTTTTTGTTTTTTAAGTCTTTTTTGCTGTCTATCCAAGTACGCTCTGCTAAAAAAGCCATCATGATTGAATCGAATCGAGAAAATCAGTCCAGATCTCGGAAGTTTGATCCGATAACCAGAACAATATGCTAACGATGTGGTGCGCATGACTGCCAGTTCCCTGCTTATCTGCGATGACTCCAATATGGCGCGCAAGCAATTGCTGCGGGCATTACCGAGCGCCTGGTCGGTGTCTATCGAACAGGCGATCAATGGGGTGGAAGCCATGGCGATTCTGCGCCAGGGCCGGACCGATGTGATGCTGCTCGACCTGACCATGCCGGAAATGGACGGTTACGCGGTGCTGGCGGCCCTGCGGGCGGAAGGCCTGGCCTGCAAGGTCATAGTGGTTTCGGGGGATGTACAGGAACAGGCGGTACAGCGGGTCATGGAGCTGGGCGCCCTGGCGTTCGTGCAGAAGCCAGCGGACCCGGACCTGCTCGAACAGACCCTGGGTCGCCTGGGTTTGCTTGGCGGTTCCAGCGAGGTGCTGCCCGCCCGGACTGCTGGCGACGAGCCCGCCATCAGTTTCTCCGATGCCTTTCGTGAAGTGGTCAACGTCGCCATGGGCCGGGCCGCGGCCTTGCTGGCGCGGGTGCTAGGCGTCTTCGTGCACTTGCCGGTTCCCAACGTGAATATCTTCGAGGTCGGCGAGCTGCATATGGCCCTGGCCGATGCCCAGCGCGGCGATGGTCTGACCGCGGTATGCCAGGGTTTTATCGGCGGCGGCATCGCCGGTGAGGCGCTGCTGATCTTCCACGACTCGGAAGTCGGCGACATGGCCAAGTTGATGCACGGGTTCTCGGCCAATTACTCCGAAATGGAAATGCTTCTGGACCTGTCGACCGTACTGATCGGCGCCTGCCTGAGTGGAGTTGCCGAACAGGTCGATGTGCATTTTTCCCAGAGTCACCCCATGGTCCTGGGCGAGCATGCCTCGATCGAGGAGCTGATCCGGCTCAACCGACCGCGCTGGAAAAGTACCCTGGCGGTGGAAATCAGCTACAGCATCGAGGGGCACCATATTCACTTCGACCTGCTGCTGCTGTTCACCGAAGACTCGGTGGCCTTGCTCTCCCATAAACTTGATTACCTGATGAATTGAGCATGAGCGAACCCTTTGATCTCAACGAGTTTCACTGGCTGATGGCCGTGGTCCAGAGCATCGATGTCGGTGTTGTGGTGCTGGATCGCGAGTACCGCGTAAACGTCTGGAACACCTTTATGGAGAACCGTTCCGGGCGCCAGCCCGACGAGGTGTTCAAACAGTCGTTTTTCAGCCTGTTTCCCGAGGTCGAGCAGGACTGGTTCCGGCACAAGGTCGAAAGCGTGATGACCCTGGGTACACCGGCCTTCACTATCTGGGAACAGCGACCCTATCTGGTGCGCTTCAAGAATTACCAGCCGATTACCGGGCAGGAGGAGTTCATGTACCAGAACACCACCATCCTGCCGTTGCAGGGCACCAGCGGTGCCATCGAGCATATCTGCCTGATCATCTATGACGTGACCAACGTGGCGGTCAACAAGCGGCAGTTGCAGACGGCGAACCTGCAGTTGCAGCAGCTCTCGCGTACCGATCGGCTGACCGGACTGAACAACCGCGGCTATTGGGAGGAGTGCCTGAAGCACGAATATGCCCGGCACAGGCGTTACCAGAGCACGGCCGCCCTGGTGATGTTCGATATCGATCACTTCAAGAAGGTCAACGATACCTTTGGCCATCCGGCCGGCGACAAGGTGATCCAGGCCGTCGCCGAAGTGGTACGTGAACAGGTGCGCGACACCGACTATGCCGGCCGTTACGGCGGCGAGGAGTTCGTGGTCCTGCTGCCGGACGTCGACAGTGCGGGCGCTCTGTTGTTTGCCGAGCGTCTGCGCCAGCGCATCGAGTCCCTGTTGATCATCTACGAGGGGCAGAGCATTCCCTTCACCATCAGCCTGGGCGTGGCGGACCTGAACCAGCCCATGGACGAGTACCAGCAACTGATCGAGCGCGCCGACCAGGCGCTGTATGCCTCGAAGAAGGGCGGGCGCAATCAGGTCAATCTCTATTCCGGCTGAATCGGTTAGCGCGTCAGGGCTGGCGCGCCGGGCTTCCGGCGCGCAGCGGCAGCAGCATCAGCAAGGCAATGGCCACCAGCGGTAGGACGCCGAGGTTGACGGCGCCCCAGCCCAGGGTGCCGATCAGGGCACCGGAGGCCAAGGAGGCGCCGGCCGCGACCGAACCGTTGCTCAATTCCATCAGGCCCTGGGCATTACCCCGTTCATTGGCGCTGTGACCGCTGGCGAGCAGGGTGGTGCCGGCGATCAGCATCAGGTTCCAGCCCAGGCCGAGCAAAAAGGAACTGAGCAGAAAATGCACCTGGCCCAGACCGCTCAGGGCCGTTCCGGCGCTGATCAGCAGCACCAGACTCCCCAGTACGGCGACTTTGAGGCTGCCGAGACGGTCCACCAGTGGGCCGGCGGCAAAGGCCGGCAGAAACATGCCCAGCATATGCCACTGGATTACTCGGGCACCCTCGACCAGCGACAAGCCGCAGAACTGCATGGCCAGCGGGGTGGCGTTCATCAGCATGATCATCAAGCCATGACCGACCGCGGTGGTGGCGATGGCCGCGCGAATCTGCGGTCGCCCCAGCAGCTCGCGCATCGCCGCCAGGCCGCTTTTGCTCGGTGCCGGCACGGTCCCTTCGCGCAACTGCGCCATCAACACCAGCGCAGCGGCAGCCAGCACCGCGATCATCAGGTAGGCGCCGACATAAGGCCGGCTCAAAGCCTGCTGCGACCAGAGCGCCAGGCTCGGTGCGAGCACGGCGGCAACTACACCGCCGCCTATCACATAGGCGCTGGCACGTCCCTGCTCGGCGCTGTCCACGGCCTCCAGGGCGGCGAAGCGGTAGTACATCGCCGAGGCCTGGTAAGCACCCAGCGGCAAGGCGCCCAGGCAGAACAGACCGAAGTCACCGAGCCAGACCCCCAGAGCACTGAGCAGACCGCCGAGCATGCCGCTGCCGGCGCCCAGCATCAGTCCGGGTCGGCGGCCATGACGCTGCATAAACAGCGACAGGGGCTGCACCGCCAGCAGATTGCCCAGCACCAGCAAGGCCAGGGGTAAGGTCGCCAGCAGGCTCCAGGGCGCCAGGTGCAACCCCACCAGGGAGGTGAGGGTGATGCCGATCAGATTGCAGCTCCAGTACAGGGCCTGGCCGATAAATAGACGAAACAGGCTGGGGTTGCTGAAGAGCAACATGGGTTAGGTCCGCTCGGGTGGGCAGGCTGCGGCCGCGTGCACAGGGGGTGGCGAGGCGGGAAAACGCTCGACTTTGTCGTCCGGCCGTCTTGGGCGCTGCAACAGTTCGCCACGACCTTGCAGGTGTTGATCGGCACAGCTGCGGCAAAAGGTGCATTCGAAGGAGCAGACCAGGACGTCGCTGGAGTCGGCAGGCAGATCATGGTTGCAGCACTCGCAGTTGGGGCGCAGTTGCAGCATGGTGGGTTCCTTTTGGCTGGGAGATCGTGCTTCTCAAGGTTTGCTGAAGCCGTTCAGGCGAAGCGCTCGGCGTATTGCTGGGGGCTTACGGCGAGGTGCTTATGAAAGCTGCGACGCAGGTTTTCCGGATGAGCGAAGCCGGTCAGGCGAGCTACCGTGGCGATCGAGGCCTGGGCGTCCTGCAGCAGGGTGCGTGCAGCCTGCAGACGTACCTGCTCGACATAGCGCCCCGGCCCCATGCCGAGCTCCTGAGCGAACACCCGCGACAGAGTGCGTGGTGTCATGTGTGCCTGAGCCGCCAGGGCGTCCAGGGAAAGGTTTTCGCCCAGGTTGGCGGGAATCCAGTCGAGCAGGGCGCCCAGGCGGGGCACGCGACTGGGCGCTGGGGCCAGCAAGGCACTGAATTGCGCCTGGCCGCCGGGCCGGCGCAAAAACATCACCAGGCGTCGGGCCACGGCCAGGGCGATGGCCCGGCCCAGGTCGGCTTCGATCAGGGCCAGGGCCAGGTCGATGCCGGCGGTGACCCCTGCCGAGGTGAAAACATGGCCGTTGCCCTGGGTATCTTGCGGGTCATAGGTGTGCAAACAATCGGCCAGCACCTCTACGGTGGGATAGCCCTGGCGCAACTGCTCGGCGTCGGCCCAATGGGTGGTCGCGCGACGACCGTCGAGCAGGCCGGCCGCCGCCAGGATCAGGGCACCGGAGCACACCGAACCCAGGCGCCGAACCTGGGGCTCGGCGGCGCGCAGCCAGGCCATCAATTCAGGGTTCTGGCACTGGGCGTTTTCGCCCAACCCACCAGGTATCAGCAGGGTATCGATCCGGGCCGGCTCGCTATCGGCCCAGGCCTGCTCCGCCACCAACTGGAAGCCGGCAGAGGTGGCCATGGCACCGATCCGTTCGCCGAGCACGATCAGCCGGTAAGCGGGCGGCAGCCCCTGGCGCTGGCGCTCGACATTGGCGGAGGCGAACACCTGCAAAGGACCGGTGACATCCAGGCTCATGACATCGGGGTAAAGCAGGCAGGCAATGGTTTTCAGCGTATCCATGGACGCATCTCCGGCAGCGATGAATGCAGTCTGCACGGAAGGGAGATATGGCGACAATGACAATAAGCCCACAGATAATGCCAATCTGGGTATAGGCCGCGGGTCGATGTGGGCGATCTGCTCTCTATCGCGAATGCATCGACCTCGGGCTTATAAATAGCAGAACTTGATAGCAGAACTTGCTGCGTACCTTATTGCGCCGAATCCATATTTGCGCCGAATCCCCGGCTGCCGGTCATCGACCCGGTGCTGGTCGGAGGGCAAGGTGGAGGCAGGAGGAACAGCGGCCATGGACGGTATCCCTGGGTTTCAATAGACGCGTGGCGTGTGCAAGGCCTCGGTCCATTCGCGGCAGCCGCAGCGCGAGCAGGCCTGGCTGTCATGAGGCTGCAGCGGCTGCAGGTTGCCGCAATGATTGCAGGCATAGAGGGCGGCGACGGGCGCCTGGCTGCACAGGGCCTTGTGGGGCGGCGGCAGTACGGAGAGGCCGGGACGGGTGGCTGCCGGGTCGTAGAAATACAGGCTGACATCGCCATTAACCTCGACTATCCCCAGACGCACCTGCCCCAGGTGTTCGACGCCATGTTGGCGCAATTCCATCAGAAACTCGTCGTGGGCGATATTGCCCTGGGTCAGGGCGTTCAGTTCGAACCGACCGTCGCGGATAAGGGTGAAGGGCTTGCCCTCCAGCCAGGCTTGAAAGCGCGGGCTGCGGCCCATCAGGTAGGTGGTCAGGCGGTACAGGCCGCTTATGGCGACAAAGACCGTCAACACCGGCAGAAGGGGGACGTCTTCGTAGAAGGTCATGTCGCCCGCCGCCGAGCCCAGGGTCAGGATGACCACCAGCTCGAACAGGGACAATTGACGGACGCCGCGCCGGCCGGCGACTTTCAGAAACAGGAAGACCACTGTATAGGCCAGCAGGGTGCGAGCCAGGACTTCGCCGAGAAAATCCAGGCTAACTTCATCCAATAGCATTCGCTGCCAATCGAAGGCGTTCATGCAGGCACACTCTGGCGAGGCTGATGAACATTAGCCGGCTAAAACATGTGTAAGTTCCGTTTCGTTGTGTCTACGAGGATAACCGAAGAAAAACTCCAAGCTTGAAGTTTCAGTATCGATACGGGGGCTTAATAGCGGTGTCAGCGTATCCGGCTATGGCTGGAGTAACCGCACAGCTCACCTCGGTTGCGATGCGGGTGCGCGCTGGATAATAGCAATAGCCAGCGTAAGCGGCCCGCACCGTTTACGCTGGCGGGATGTTCAAAACTTATTCCGGCATGCTCCAGGGCTTGAGGTCGTAACCTTGCTGGCTGAGGGCATCGCGGGATCTTTTCAGCTCGGTGGCCAGTTGCACCGGATCGCTGTAGGTGCTGCAGGCCAGTTGGGTACGCCCGAGCGGGCGGGTGCTGGTGCGGTCGATAACGGTCAGGCTCAAGGTGCCGGTGCCGTCTTGCGGCGCCCAGGCGACACATTGAAAAGGTTCAAAGGCACGACCGGCAATTAACAAGGCTTCGTTAAAACGCAGCGGGGCGTTCATGGTGCGGTATCTCCGAGTGGGTCCCAATACAGTAAAGGCCGTTGGCGCAGCGCGCAGTGCAGGCCTGTTAAAGTGGTTGATGACGGGGGCTGGTATATAAGTCACATTAAAATATGAAAATTAGGTGGGCGTTATAAAAAAACTTCATTTTTGTGCGCTGGCGGCGGTTTGAGCGGCGCTAATTTTTTCGCGACTTGCTTTGCATGCCTAGCCCGCCCTTGCCTTGCCTTGCCTTGCCTTGCCGCGGAGGCTGCCGGTCAGTGCAAGTTCTATTAAAACAACCGCGCCCCATTGACCCTGAATTGCATCGACTGTTCCATCATGGCTTGGTTTTAATCAGGGCCTGGGCGATTCGGGGCATCACGGCAAAGATGATCAATGCCAGCAGCGTGCTCAGAACCGCAGTCGCCGCGTGCCCCAGACCGACGGCCACGCCAATGGCGGCGGTCAGCCAGAGTCCCGCCGCGGTGGTCAGCCCCTTGACCTGGGCCTCATCGGTATCGCCATTGCCTTTGAGAATGGTCCCCGCGCCCAGAAAACCGATACCGGCCACTATGCCCTGAATCACGCGGCTCATGGCGTCTCCCTCGGCGCCCGCTTGCAGGGGCGCGAGCACAAAGAGTGTGGCACCCATGGCGACCAGCATATGGGTGCGAATACCGGCGGCCTTGCCCTGCTGCTCCCGTTCATAGCCCAGTACGCCGCCCAGGGTGGCGGCCAGCAACAGGCGAACGCAGATCAGGGTAATGTCCGAGAGGTCGGATATATCAGAGAACTCGGCGACCAGGGTCTTGCCGATATCCGACCACCATTGCGGCATAAGAAAATTTCCGTTGAGTGAGCCTTTTAGTCCATGGCGGGGGGCAAAGGTTGCAGGCCGATTCGCCAGATGAAAAAGATTGATTCAATCCGGCTTCAGCGGAGTCTCAGTCAAGGTCACAGGTACGAATCCAGCGAATCCAGCGAATCCGGTGAAACCGACGAAGCCGGAGACACCGGCGCAACAGTCCAGGAGAACTCCACAATGACGGTCGAAATCAACGAGCTCGCGGCGACCTGCGCCGTGATGGTCGATGGGCGCAAACGGGTCGGCGCCCTGGCCGAAGCCAGAATCACCACCGACCCACAGGCGCGCATGTCGCAGTTGGAGTTTCAGGACGCCCATGCCCATATCACCGAAGAGGATGCACAGCGGCTGCTGGCCGCCGGTGTGCGGGATGAGCGTTCGAATCTGTTTGTGGATGACTGATACCGCGGGCGTGTTCGCGGCCCTGGACCGATCTGGGCGGGCGCCTCGGCTTGCCGGGGGGCCCGCCATCCATAGAGGACCTTAAGGCGTGCTTCCGGCCAGCTCGACATCCGCGGACGCGGTCGTGCGCGGGGTGACGCGCCAGACGATATTGCCCACATCGTCGGTCACCAGCAGCGCACCCCGACTGTCGTTGATCACATCCACCGGACGACCGAGGGCCTTGCCGTTCTCGCTGAGAAAGCCGGTCAGCAGATCCAGGGGTTCGCCCCTGGCCTGGCCGTCACGAAAGGGCACGAAGATCACCTTGTAGCCACTGTGGGGCTTGCGGTTCCAGGACCCGTGCAAGGCGACGAACAGGCCCTGCTGGAAGGGCGCAGGCAAGCTGGAACCGGTGGCGAAGCTGATGCCCAGGGCGGCGCTATGGGCCCCCAAGGCATAATCCGGCACCAGGGCCTTGGCCACCAGGTCCAGGCGCTGCGGTTCTACCCGGGTATCCAGCAACTGGCCGTAATAGCTGAAGGGCCAGCCATAGAAGGCACCGTCCCGTACGGCGGTGATGTAATCGGGCACCAGATCGCTGCCGATTTCGTCGCGTTCGTTGACCGCCGTCCAGAGCGCGCCGCTTCCCGGTTCCCAGGCCAGGCCATTGGGGTTGCGCAGGCCCGAGGCGTAGATCCGGTGGCGTCCGGTGGCCCTGTCCACTTCCCAGATCGCCGCGCGGCCTTCCTCGTTCTCCAGGCCGTTTTCGCCGACATTGCTGTTGGACCCGACAGTGACATAGAGCTTGCGGCCATCGGGGCTGGCCAGCAGGTTCTTGGTCCAGTGATAGTTGATCGGGCCAGCGGGCAGGTCCAGAACCTTGATGGCGCTGGCGCTGATCTGGGTCTGTCCGGTTCGGTAGGGAAACCGCAGCAGGGCATCGGTAGCGGCCACATAAAACTGGTCGCCGACCAGGGCCATGCCGATCGGCGACTTAAGGTCCTGGAGAAATACCGAACGCTGGTCGGCGATCCCGTCCTTGTCCGTATCCCGCAACAAACTGATGCGATCGGCGCTGCCGAGACCCGAGCCGGCGATTCTCATAAACCAGCGCATGACCCGCGCCTTGATCCCGCCGCCGCCCTTGCTTGCCGGGCTGTCGCTTTCAGCCACCAGCACATCGCCGTTGGGCAGCACATAGAGCCAGCGGGGATGCTCGAGACCGTCCGCGAAGGCCGTGACCTGGGTTCCCGTGGCGGCGATGGGCGTGCCGCCCTCGGGCCAGCCCTTGGCCGGGGCGATATTGAGGGTGGGAATCAGGCTTTCCTTGGGTGGGGGCAGCACGGGGTTGGGGCCGGTGCCTGCGGACAAGGGCACTGTGGCCTTGTCGCCGCACGCCGAAAGACTGACGGCCAGTAGCATAATCTTCAGCAGAGGTTGATCGCGCATCTCGAATGTCCTTATTGGAGAGGGGCGCCCATCCTGGCGCCGCGAATAACGACAAGGCCTTTGTCGGTATCGGGGGGCTGGCAGGCCACCGCCGCACCGGTTCCAGCAGCCTAGTCCGGCTCTGGGCAATAAACGGGCGAATTGGCGCTTTCGAAGCGAAAAAACGCAGGCGGGGCTGCCCGCTACGGGGCTGCACTGCGGTGTCGGCGAGGTGTTGTCGGTTTTTTCTGTGCGATCGCGGATTTTAACGACTCTCGACTGCACCCTGTTCCGCCAGCTTTACGCAGTTGCGTCCCGCTTTCTTTGCTGCGAAGAGTGCCTGATCGGCTCGTGCCAGCAGCATTTCCGGGGTGAGCCCCGTCTCGGTGGCGGCCAGTCCGGCGCTGACGGTGACATGGAAGCTTTGGCCAGCATGATTGAAGCTCAGCTGGGCAAAGCGTTCGCGCAGTTCATCGATGATGCGCAGGGCCTGGTCGGGCGGGCAGTCGGGCAGCACCGCGAGAAATTCCTCGCCGCCATAGCGGCCGAGACCGTCGATGCGCCGCAGTCGCTGGCGCAGCAGGTTGGCCAGGGCCCGGATCACATTGTCGCCAGTGGCATGGCCGTAGTTGTCGTTGACCAGCTTGAAGTGATCGATATCCAGCATCGCCACGCAGGCGACCTTGTTCGTGCGTTGCGCACGCTCGGCTTCCAGGGACAGTTGCTCCTTGATGTCGGCGTGCTTCAACAGGCCGGTCAGGCTGTCGCGAGCCAGGGCGTTGCTGAGGATGCGCGCGCGCTGGGCATGGGCGAAGACGGTGGTAATCAGGGCGCTGTCGCTGATGGGCTTGGTGATGAAATCGTCGCCGGCCTTGAGCAAGGCATCCATTTGCTTGCTCATGTCGGTTTCCGCCGAGAGGTAGATGATCGGCACCCGCAGCCACTCGTCATTCAGGCGGATGATTTGCGCCAGTTCCGGCCCCGAGCATTGCGGCATGTTCACATCGAGCAGTATCACTTCCGGTTTGAAGCGCCGCAGGCTGGCCTGGATTTCGGTCGGCTCGTCGAGCTGTTCGATCAGCATATTCGCCGAACGCAGCACCAGGCTGTAGCGGTTGGACAGGTCGGTGTCGTCGTCAATGATCAACACCCGGTAGGGGGCGCCCTGCTGGCTGCTGAAGCAGCGCTCCAGGCGATTTTCCAGGCAGGGGATATCCAGCGGCTTGTCGAAAAACCCCAGGGCGCCGGCGCGCACGGCCCTGAGCTGGGTGGCGAAATCGTATCGGGAGGAGGCCACCAACAGGGGAATGGGCGCGCCCAGGCGCTTTTGTAGGGCCTGGGCGTAACTGATGCCATCGGGTTCCTCGGTTCCCAGATTGACG